>PFIF01000100.1 GCA_002782605.1 Deltaproteobacteria bacterium CG_4_8_14_3_um_filter_43_13
CCTTTAATTGTAATCGAAGGGATAGAACTTTCTTGGGATGAATTCGCCCAAACAGTATTGACTCATGAAGGGTTCAAATTCAGACTTGAATTTATAGACCCCTCCGATTTCCAAAAGGAAAGAGACAATGCCTAATCGGGTAGCTGAGGTTTTTTCTCCCTCAAGGGGGGATAGGGGGCAAATCCTTCCTCTTGACAGATGCCCCGATTTTGCTAATATTACTTCATGGCTAGACCATTAAAGAAAATAAAGTTCATGGAATGCATTAATGAGCTTTGAAATTATCAGCGAAATCCAGGAGATTGAAACAATTGCAGAGGGATATGGAATCCGTGAATTGCATCGCTTACGTAAAACATATGGATTAGGAAACTGGAAAAAACTGAAAGGTACTGCCCACATCCACCTCACTTCCGGAAGAGTTCGTTTAGCCGAAATTCATTGGTACGAGGCTCATGGGATCGGCAAAAAGGAAATTAAGCGTAAACGTTATTTGGAGTAACATATAAAAATATCAGTAAAACCTTTACAAAAATTTGTAGTTTGCATCAATAATGAGGACTATCGGGCATCATTAGAGTTACACAAAATATATCGTGTAATTCCAGATGAAGACGTTGCCGCTGATGGCGATTTAAGGGTCATTGATGAGAGTGGGGAAGATTATGTCTATCCAGCTTCTTATTTCGCTCACATCAACGTACCTGAAAATGTAGAGGAATCTTTACTTCGTGCCTCATAATTAAACTTGGGTTGCTGAACAAGTAAGTGCATCAGACAGGCAAAACCGAGCCTGCTGGTAACTTCCAGCGTTTCGGCAAACAAAAGGAGATATTCCAAAGGAGATTGGCAAGAGATTGGGGACTTTGTTGATTGAGTTGAATACGTAAATAGGGGGGGATATAGATAGGTAATAAGGGGAAAGAAGCTACCCTAACGCCTTCTGATATTCAGCAAAGAGGTATTCTTTCTTCATCCCATGGTCTATAAAATCCCATGGAAAGATTTCCTCAAAATATCTCTGCCTATATACATAAAAGTCGGGGTTTATGTCTGTCTCTCGAAATGCCTTTTTCCAATCTCCGCCGAACCTATATGCAGCAAGGATGATTCTTCCTACCCTTCTGTCCCCTCTGCTCAGCAAAGCCTGAACATAACCCCATTTTGGCAGGTCGGAAATAACATTAATATTGCTTTCTTTCTTTAAGGCGTTCCTTATAACCTTCAGCTTGTTATTCAGGGATTTTATATCATCGAAAGGATGCCACTGAAAGGGCGTGGCCGGCTTTGGGACAAAAGAGTTGATGCTGAGTGTTACCCTTCCCAGTCGTTTCTTACCCTTACTTGCCTCTAATATACGATGTTTTACCTTTTTTACGAGATGAACAATCTCTTCAATATCTTCTAAGGTTTCTGCAGGCAATCCTATCAGGAAATAGAGCTTAAGATTCAATATATCATTACTTATTATCATCTCAGCTCCACTCAGGATGTCTTCTTCAGTAATCTTCTTACCTATAACTCTACATAACCTTTCCGAACCAACTTCCGGTGCAAGGGAGATGGTTTTATGACCACTTGCCTTTAGACATTTCACAACTCTATCATCAAGGGAGTCCGCTCTTAAGGAAGCCAACGAGACTTTTCCACCCATCGCTAGGATCAACTCACACAGTTCAGGAAGCATAGGATAATCTGAAACAGCTGCTCCAACAAGCCCAATTTTATCCTTATCCTTTAAACCATTGGCAGCCGTCTCCCTAAGATTTTCCAACCCCCTTTTCCTGTAAGGACGATATATGAAACCAGCAGCGCAAAACTTACAGCCCCACTTGCATCCACGGCTTATCTCTATCAAAAACATATTACTAAATTCCGTGTTGGGGGTCAGAATAATAGAATGGGTTTTAAATTTATCAACACCTTTCACCCATCTTCTCTTGATCTTTCGGGGAAACCTACCTTTTGGTTCAAAGTCCTTGATCGTACCGTCGCTCTTGTAATCCACCGTGTAGTATCCAGGCACATAAATCCCCACTATATCAGCCATGTTCTCTAAGATTTCATCCTTCTTATACCCGTTTTCCATCCCTTTTTTGTATGAGACAAAGAGTTCCGGAATGACCTCTTCACCTTCACCAATCACAAATAGGTCTATAAAGTCCGAAACAGGTTCTGGATTCAGGCTAGATGCAACACCACCTGCAATAATTAATGGATGGCTATCGTTCCTCTCTCCTCTTTCTAGAGGTATCTTAGCCAGATCCAGTATTTTTAGGATATTTATATAATCGTTCTCAAAGGAAATGGAAAAGGCAATGATGTCAAATTGGTAGAGAGGCTTTTGCGATTCCAGTGTAAAGAGGGCAGTATTTGTATCTGTATATACCTGATATTCATCTTTGTCAGGAAGGAATACCCTTTCACAGAGTACGTCTGGTAAACTGTTCAGGTGATAATAGATGGTATGAAAACCCAGATTTGACATCCCTATATAGTAGAGGTTGGGATAGGCGATTGCAACTGTTATCTTCCCTCCCCGAGCTTTCTTAATAGTCCCCCTTTCTTGAATAAGAATCTTTTTGGCCTTATTAATCAAGCTCCACGACATAACTATACCTATTTCCTGACCTATCTTCTCAAGAAGGCCGGAATATCATATCCATCGTCATCCTCTGGAAGTATTTTATCCAATCGTATCACTTCCCCATCTGTATAATCTTTCCTTATATAGGCAGGAATATCATAGTCTTCTTTTCTTATCTTTTTGAAAGGTGTTGTCAGAGATGAAACATCCATTGGGCCATATTTAACCTCTTCCGCGCCATTGCTAAATCCAGTAGCAATAACAGTAACACGAAGTTCACCGTTCATAGCATCATTTATTACTGCCCCAAAGATTATATCCGCATCTTCATGGGATTGTTCCTGGATTAATGTGGATGCTTCATTGACCTCGTACAGGGTTAAGTTAGATCCTCCAGTGATATTAATCAATAGTCCCTTGGCCCCTTTTATACTTACATCCTGCAAAAGCGGACTGGATATGGCATGCTGGGCAGCCTCTACAGCTCTATTTTCACTATTAGAGGTTCCTGTTCCCATAAGTGCCATCCCCTTTTCAGACATTATCGTTCTTACATCAGCAAAGTCCAGATTGATTAAACCATTGACCATAATTAAATCAGATATCCCTCTAACCGCGTGGAGCAAGACCTCGTCAGCCATCTTGAATGTCTCAAGGAGAGGGGTGTTTTTACCAGTAATTGACAAGAGTCTTTGGTTAGGGATAATTATTAAGGTATCCACTGCCTTTTTCAATTCCATTATTCCTTCTTCCGCTGCTTTCTGTCGCTTTCTACCTTCAAAAAGAAAGGGCTTGGTGACTATAGCTACTGTAAGTGCTCCCAATTCTTTGGAAATTTCAGCCACCACAGGGGCTCCACCGGTTCCAGTACCACCTCCCATGCCAGCAGTAATAAAGACCATGTCCGAGTTTGTCAGTACCTCCCTTATCCGATTTCTATCTTCCTCAGCCGCATTCTTGCCAATCCCAGGATCTGCTCCAGCCCCTAAACCTTTGGTTAACTTCTGACCCAATTGCAATTTCAATGGGGCTTTGGAAGCCCTTAAAGCCTGGGCATCCGTATTGGCACTGATAAAACCTACTCCATCCAGTTCTGAAAGGATCATAGTGTTTACGGCATTACATCCGCCGCCTCCGATCCCAAAAACTTTAATATTAGCCGGCTGTTTACTGTTTTCACTAATTTCAAACACCATGGTTAATACCTCCTTATCTAGTGCTTTGACTCATAAATAACTTTACCAAAAATGTCTCCCCTCCCTTGGTGGGAGGGGATTAAGGGGCCCCCTACCCTGCCCCTCCCCCATCAAGGGGGAGGGAATATTTATAGTAATTCATAGTAAAGGCATTAAAGGGACATTCCACTAGTAAACGTTCACGGTTCTCGGTTCGTACTCTACTAACTGTTAACTGCAAACCGTAAACTGTGAACAGATACACAACTATCTAAAATGCCTCTTCAAACCATCTTTTCATCCGGTTGGTCAGTCCGCTGAACATATTCCCATTTTTATCCTGAGATTCTCCTCTGTAATGGTTTTTGCTGCCATATAGAACCAACCCGACACCGGTACTGTACATCGGGTTATTGACCACATCACTTAACCCGCCTATCCCCGTTGGGTAACCTACCCTGACTGCAAGGTTAAACACCTTTTCTGCAAGCTCCGGCAGACCTTCCAGCAGTGCGGTACCGCCAGTAATGACTATACCTGAAGCCACTGATTCCTCACAATTAGATTTAACCAGCTCTCTTCTAACCAATGACAAAATCTCTTCTGCCCGAGGTTCAATAATCTCACATAACTGTCTCCGTGGAAGGACTCTCGGTTCCCTCCCTCCCACACTGGGAACTTCAATAGTCTCACTCCGATCAACTATTGAGGGAAATGCACATCCATATCTCTTTTTTATCTTTTCTGCCTCAATTATAGGAGTCCTTAACCCTACTGCTATATCGCCGGTAATATGATTCCCCCCCAATGGCAACACTGATGTATGCTTAATGCTGCCTTTGGAGAAAATTGCAATATTCGTAGTGCCTCCGCCAATATCCATCAATAAAACACCTAATTCTTTTTCGTCAGGACTTAAGAGCGCCTCGCTTGATGCCAATTGCTCCAGGATGATATTAGAGACACTTAACCCTGTCCTGTTGGCACATTTTATAATATTCTGCGCATAAGTTGCAGCCACGCTTACAATATGAACCTTGGTTTCCAATCTTACACCAATCATACCAATGGGTTCCTGAATCCCATCCTGATCATCGACAATAAACTCCTGGGGCAAAACATGAATGACTTCCCTGTCTAAAGGAATAGCTACAGCTTTAGCTGCATCTATAACCCTTCTTACGTCGCCTTCGCTGACCTCTCGATCTTTAATAGGGATGATCCCCTGGCTATTAAATCCCTTTACATGAGCACCTGAAATCCCTGTATAGACAGAGCTAATCTGAAAACCTGCCATTAACTCCGCCTCTTCCACTGCCTTCTTTAAGGAGTTCACTGTACTGTCAATATTTACAACCACCCCTTTTCGAAGCCCTTCTGAAGGACAAAAACCAATCCCAACAATGTCAACGCTTCCGTTGTTTACTTCTCCCACTATAGCACAAATCTTTGTAGTACCTATATCCAAACCAACTACAATGTTATTGTGTTTCTTAACCACATTTTTCACCTCCTTGCCGTATCGTGTAAAGCCACTAAGGTTTTTGGCAAATCTGTTTTATCCAGCTTTACATAAACCTTTTCACCATAGTTCAGGTTAATGTATTCTGCCTTTTCAGATCTCTCCTGTAGATCAGACACAACCTTCTTAAGATGATTTAGCTTTTGTTCATAACCATCAAACCCTAATTTTACCTGAGTTCCATCTTCCAATGTGAATATGGTTAACCCGGCATATGGGTCCATATTGATCTCTGATATTTGATCCACACCCAAAGTCCCTTTTTTGTTCAATTCATCTATGATAGTCAGGGCCTTCTCTATGAGGTTCCTTGAAATACTCTTATTTGAGGCTAAATATTCCGACTCTAACCCTGTTAAAACAGGAACATCGAAACCATCTTCAGGACCTACTTCCTTAAAGATAACACCCTTTTTATCCACCAGGTATAATCGGTCCAGGTTAATCATGGCAACAGGGACCCTTTCCATGACATCAATTACTATCCTTTGAGGCAATTCCCGTTTCACAAAAGCCTTTTGTACCCACGGGTGTTGTTCTATTCTATCGCTCACTCTCCTAAGATCTATCTCAAGTATATTACTCCCCTTGTCGATTCTTGCCAGATTCAAAACCTCTATTTCAGAAAGTCTATTCTCTCCACTTACAACGATTCGTTCAACTCGAAAATAAGGGGATGTATAGAGATAACCAAAGAAAACATACACCAGCACCCCTAACACACCAATCGACAAAAGAAAACTGCCCCCTTTAAACAAATTGAAAAGCACCCTGGTGTAATTAAGCTTAATCTTCCTTTTTCCTCGGACACTACGTTTGCCATTTTTGAGCTTTCCGGCTTTGTAATCTTTCATCATATCCTCCCCTTTTTTCGTAAATCGTAAAACGTGAATCGTGAATGGTTTACGACTTACGACTTACGATTTACGACTCACGATTCACGATTCACGACTCACAAATGCAGCCTGGCACTTTTTAGTATCTCTTCCACCAGAATATTAAAGCTTAACCCGGCATGATCGGCAGCCTTTGGCAGTAAGCTTGTATGGGTCATGCCAGGGATGGTATTAATTTCAAGGATGTAGGGATTCCCCTTTAAATCCAAGACCATATCTACCCTGGCAACTCCATGACAACCTATGGCATGATAAGCCTTCAATGCAACATCCTGCACTTTAAATAGCTGCTCTCCGGTCAGCCTTGCAGGCAATATATACTCTGTCATCCCTTTGGTGTATTTTGATTTATAATCATACAATCCACTTTTGGGGACAATCTCAATAACCGGAAGGGGGCATCCGTTTAAAATCCCTACCGTAATCTCTGAACCATGGATAAACTCTTCGATCATTATCTGGTCTGTACATTTGCCTGCCTCCTCAATTGCATCTGCCAATCCTTCTTCCTTTTCAACAATACTTACCCCAACACTCGAACCCTCTGATATCGGTTTAACCACCAATGAGAATTTTAACTTTATTCTTTTCTTCAGTTTGCCTTCTGCTATATCCCCTTTATTTAAAACCTGAAACTCGGGAGTCGGCAGTTGATGGAAATTCAGAACTCTTTTGGTCATAGGTTTGTTCATAGCCAGAGCACTGGCAAGTACAGGAGAACCGGTGTAAGGAATTCCCATAATCTCCAGCATTCCCTGGACAGTTCCATCCTCTCCCCATCGACCATGGAGTGCGATAAAGGCTATGTCAATCCCCTGTTCAATTATCCTTTTAGGGACATCCCTGTCCACATGTATAGAACATGCATTATAGCCCTTCTCTCTTAAGGCAGAAAGTATAGCATTACCACTCAAAAGCGAGATATCCCGTTCTGCTGATAATCCTCCCATCAAGACACCGATCTTTTTTCCATTCTTCATAGACTAATTCTCGCCAACAATTCTAATCTCCGGCTCTAACATGAACCCTGTTTTTTGATATACCTTTTGTTGGATTTTTTCTATTAAACTCAGTATGTCCTGAGCAGCAGCATTTCCCATGTTTAAGATGAAATTTGCATGGAGTTCTGAAACCCTGGCATCTCCTATTCGGATTCCCTTAAGTCCGGCATCATCAATCAGCTTGCCGGCTGAGATACCCTCAGGGTTTTTGAATATCGAGCCGGCATTCGGCAAATCCAGGGGTTGTGTCTCTTTCCTCCTAACCAATATCTTTTGTATCCTCTCCCTAATGTGTGACTGATTATCGATATTTAATCCAAAGACCGCACTTAGAATAATACTATTCTGGGGAAGCTCTAATTTTCTGTATGAAAATCTCAAATCATCCTGTTTTTTTGTAGTGATCTCTCCCCTGGGGTTCAATATGGTAACAGATTGGGTTATGTCCTTTAACTCTCCCAGACTGCCCCCTGCGTTCATAATAAGACCACCGCCTACTGTTCCGGGTATCCCAGCCGCAAATTCGAGGCCAGAAAGGCTATGGTCTATAGTAAACTTGATCAAGCTGACCAATGGCACTCCGGCTTCAGCAAAGATTAAGGAGGGATTGTCTTCTTTTAGTAATTCAACCCTTTTAAAGCCATGGGATAGAGCTATTACTACACCCCTGATCCCTCCATCCCTAACTAAGAGGTTTGTTCCATTGCCCAGGATAAAATACGGTATACGCTCTCTGCTCAGGTATTTAATCGTACCTATTATATCCTCTATATACTCAGGAAAGACAATCACATCCGCCAATCCACCCACTCTAAAAGATGTGTATTCCTTCATCGGCTGATTTGTGAGTAAGTCACCCTTTATTATCTTCCTTAGTTCCTCTAGTTGTTTTCCGTTTTCCGTTGTCCGTTTACCATTCACCGTTCACCATTCACCATTCACCATTCACTGTCCACTGTTCACTGTTCACTGTCCACAGGCAACAGCTTCTCTATCAATTTATCTCCAACCTTATATACATCCCCTGCCCCAAGAGTAATCAGTATGTCGCCCTCTTTCAGTACATCAATCAGGTGAGCAGCAATCCTGTCCTTATCATCAATGAACGATACATTTTTGTGCCCATGCTCCCTAATTCCCTCGAATAGAGCCTTTGCATCAACCCCGGGTATGGGGTCTTCACCGGCAGGATAGATGTCCGTAATTATCAACACATCCGCCTGATAGAAGGCGACCAGAAAATCTTTATAGAGGTCCTGGGTCCGAGTGAATCTATGGGGCTGGAAGACAGCAACTATCCGCCTCCCCCATCCGGTCTTTGCTGCACTCAGGGCAGCCTTAATCTCCACAGGATGGTGGGCATAGTCATCTACAATCAGGATACCGTTCTGTTCTCCCTTTATCTGGAATCTCCGCTGTATACCGGTAAATTCATTAATGCCTTCCTGTATAGTCTTAAAATGAAGGTCTAATTCAAGGGCAGCGGCAATAGTAGCCAGGCAATTATAGACATTGTGAACACCTGGCATTTGAAGTGTAATCTTGCCTAGTTTATCTCTGCCTTGTAAAACCTCAAAGGTTGTCTTGGCTCCCGTAAATACCAGGTCTACTGCCTGAATATCTGCCTGGCTCGAAAGACCATAGGTTACATATCTCTTTTTTATCTTCGGGATTAAACTCTGAATATTTTCGTGATCAAGGCATACAATTGCCAAACCATAAAAGGGTATCTTATTTATAAAGTCTAGGTAGGCATTCTTTACCTCTTTCATATCCGTGTAATGATCCATGTGCTCCTGGTCGATGTTTGTAACTACTGCAATAGTCGGAGAAAGCTTCAGGAAAGAACCATCACTCTCATCTGCCTCAGCTACAAGAAACTCCCCTTGCCCAAGTTTAGCATTGGTACCTATGCTATTTAGCCTGCCTCCAATTATCACTGTAGGATCCATACCTCCATGGGCCAGTACCGTTGCTATCATTGATGTAGTGGTGGTTTTTCCATGAGTGCCTGATACAGCTATGCCATATTTCATTCTCATCAGTTCTGCAAGCATCTCTGCCCGGGGTATAACAGGAATGAGGCGCTCATTGGCCTCGATTACTTCAGGGTTGTCGGGTCTTATCGCTGAAGAGATTACCACTACGTCCACATCCTTTAAGTTGTCTTTGCTGTGTCCACAACTAATATTACCACCCAGACTAATCAGTCGTCTGGTAATCTCGGTCTCCTGAGCATCTGATCCACTGACCTTATACCCCAAATTCAATAAGACCTCTGCAATACCGCTCATTCCGATACCGCCGATTCCAACAAAGTGAATGTGTTTTATCTTTTTGTACATGTAAACTCCTAAATTTCTTGTGGCATGTCCCTTTAAACAGCGCACTTAAGTGCTCTGTTGTCGCTATGAACCCAAAAGCTTATAACAACTGTCAACTATATCCTCGGCAGCGCCGGGTTTACCCAGTTTGCGGGCATCCTCTCCCATCCTGGAAACAGCTATCGGATCAGCAGTCAAATCAATTATCATCTCCGCCAGATTTTCCCCTGTCAAATCTCCGTTTAAGACCATTTTAGCAGCCCCCTTATCCAGCAATACCCTTGCATTTATCTCTTGATGATTGTCGGCTGCAAAAGGATAAGGGATTAATACCGATGCTTTACCATAGAGTGTCAGCTCGGAAATAGTAGTAGCTCCAGCCCTGCACACAACAAGATCAGCATCTCTATATACTGCTGCCATATCATCGATGAATCCCATTACCTCTGAAGTAAACCCTTTTTCTTTATATGCCTGACAAACCCATTGATAGTCTGCTTCTCCTGTCTGGTGTATGATATTTAAAGATTTCTTAAAAGGCATAAGATAGTCCAGAGCATCCAGTATCTTTTCATTCAGCGAATGCGCTCCCTGGCTTCCACCCAAAATAAGCAGGGTAAACTTTCCTTTATGTTCTTTACCCTTTAAGCAACCATCTATTAATTTCTTCCTTATGGGGTTGCCAGTGAATCGAGCCTTTTTCATTGATGAAAGATATCTGGTTTCCGAAAATGAAATAAAGATACTGTCCACAAACCTGGCCAAAATCCTATTGGTAACTCCAGGGATGGTGTTCTGTTCACAGATTACCCTTTTAATTCCCATTAATAAGGCTGCAAAGATCACTGGCGCCGAGGCATACCCCCCCATGCCAATAACCAACTCTGGATTGTACTCTCTTATCAGAAGTATAGATTGGTACAAACTTTGGGGTATAAGAAACAGATTGCACACCTTTTCTTTGAAGGACTTCCCCTTTAGCCCTTTAATATCTATAC
>PFIF01000291.1:0-3244 GCA_002782605.1 Deltaproteobacteria bacterium CG_4_8_14_3_um_filter_43_13
TGAAATAGGCATCATAGCAAACCCAAGTTTAGGTCCTTTCGACTTTTTAAAAGAGATCCTTTACCAACTTGGCATCGATAAAAAAGCCGATTCAAAGGTTGAACTATTACATGTGCTTAATGATGAGCTGTTAAACAATATGAATAACGGGAAGCACACTACCATCATTATCGATGAGGCCCAGACAATCGAGGACATTCACACACTTGAAGAAATCCGACTCCTCCTGAACTTTCAACTCAATGATAGGTTCTTGTTAACCCTTGTGCTAATAGGTCAGTCTGAGTTGAAAGAGAAGATCGCCAGTATCAAGCAATTGGACCAGAGAATATCTATAAGGTATCATCTCAAGCCCTTAAGCCCTGATGATACGGAGAGTTATATAGTCTTTCGCTTGAAGAAAGCAGGGCTTCAAAAGAACATATTTGAAAAAGAGGCGATTGAGAAGATATATGAGCATACAAAAGGGGTTCCAAGGATAATAAATACCTTATGTGATTTAAGTCTATTAGTAGGATTTGGTTCTAAGGCACAGGTAATTGATTCAAAGCTGGTACAAAAGGTAATTGCTGATGCCCAATAAGGAAAGACCATGCCAAGATTAACGGATATCATCAAACAGGGAAAGATTCCTGAGAAGGAGAAGGAAAAAGACGACTCCTCCAGGGAGACAATCAGCTTTAAGGATCTATCCTTGTTTAAAAAATCTAGTAAGGACTTTATTACCCCACAAGACACAGATAGAGATGATAGTATAAATGCTCAATTTCCAAAGGAGATAGAGAAAGCGCATGTTGAAGTTGCATTAGAAGAAATGGGTGATGCAAAAAACCTTGATTGGCTCTATAAAAATGCGTACAGTTTTGTTGAAGATACCGTATCGATAGCAACAAATGGAGGGGTGCTCAGGATAGATGAGGGGATTAAGATTATAAATCAAATAGTCGATAACTTAGATTCTATTGATAGTCTCTATCAAAAGTCAATTTATACAAAGGAGACAGTAGATCTCTTTCTATCTCATCCTGTAAATGTGGTTATTTATGCAATGAAGATAGGTGTCGGTTTGAAATACGACAGAGAACGGCTTATTAAATTGGGAATGGGGGCACTTTTGTACGATATAGGGATGGTCAGAATACCAAAGGAGATTCTAAAGGTGAACAGGAGATTGACGGAGGGAGAGTCCGAAATTGTAAAGAAGCATACTCGATACGGATATGAGATTTTGCTCTCTCTTGGAGAAGACTATATGTGGTTAGCAGAGATTGCCCTTCAACATCACGAAAGGGAAGGAGGGCAGGGGTATCCCCAAGGATTGAAGGGGGATAAGATTGCTGAATACGCAAAGGTCATTGGTGTGGTTGATATTTATGATGCCCTTATCCACTCAAGGCCTCATAGAAAGCGATTTCTTCCATATCAGGCTGTCAAAGAGATAATCAAGTCAGAAAAGGGGGGCTTCCATCCAAAGATTATGAAGGTGTTGCTTACACATCTATCTGTTTTTCCTCTGAGTAGTTATGTTAAGCTAAACTCCAACGCGATCGGAGAGGTTATTGCAATAAGTGAAAATCACCCCTTGCGTCCAACAGTTCAGATACTATACGATTCCCAGGGAAAAAGGGTTCAGGAAAAGAAGATTATAAACCTGGAAGACAACAATCCTCTTTTGTATATAATAGATTCTGTATTTGAAGAGGATTTCCCCGTGTAAAAGATGTTCATAGTTCAGAGTTTGACGATTCCACAAAAAAAGGGGAGAGGGTTAACGTTAAATGGATTTTACTGAGAAGATTTATAAGAAGGATGATTCTATTGTATACAGAAAGATAGCCGATGAGTTTATCATGGTTCCCATCAGGCAAAATGTAGGGGATCTGGAAAGTATCTATACACTAAATGAGACCGCTGCACGTATCTGGGAACTAATTGACGGCAAAGTAAAGGTTAGAAAGATAAAAGAAAGGATTGTTGAAGAGTTTGAAGTAACACCTGAGGAGGCTGAAAAGGATATCATAGAACACTTGCGGCAATTAGAAGGGATAAAAGCTATCGTTGAAGGATAGGCTATGGAGACCAGATTGGGAAGGAGTTAAACTGAAGAGACAAAAAAGAGGTGTTTTTATGACAGCAACACTAGTGAAAAATAGTCTTATTGCACAACTTGATAAACTGCCTTATGATCTTCAGCTTCGTGTCCTTGATTTTGCTAAGGCTTTAATTCCAAAAGGTATCCAAGGAAAAACCCTTTTAAGATTTGAAGGGGCAATTCCTGCTGAAGATTTGCAGTTAATGTCCAAAGCAATAGAAGGAGGCTGCGAGAAGGTAGACACCAGTGAATGGTAGATATTTGCTCGATACAAATATAATCATTGCCCTTTTTGCTAAAGACCCTCAGATTCACGACCGAATAGCAAACGCTGAAGAAGTATTTGTTCCGTGCATTGCTGTTGGAGAGCTCTATTTCGGAGCATGCAAATCCATCAAAACCAAAGAGAATCTTGCCCGTATAGATGAATTTGCTCTCAATAACACGGTGAGAGCTTTGAAAAAGTACCCCTTTTCGCTTCAGCATACATTTTTTGACCCATCTAAGCTCGCTCCATTGAAAATTCACAAACTCACCCTTCGGGCTCAAACACGTGAATTTTCTACATTACGCTTGCCAAGGTGGGTTCCCCAAAAAATCTATGAATTCGCTCTCAGGGGACTTCTTCAAAGCCTTGGCAGGTTATGCAAAGGTCTCACGGTATTTGTTTGTGACACCGAGACAGCCAGAAAATATGGAGCTATCAAAACTCTTTTGAGAGAAAAAGGCCAACCGATTCCGGAGAATGATATCTGGATTGCTGCGATTGCTCAGCAACATGGCCTTACATTGGTCACAAAAGACGTTCATTTCGATACGATTGGTCATTTAAGAGTAGAAAAATGGTGAGACCCTGCACGCATCTGGGAACTGATTGATGGGAAAATAAAGGTTAGAGATATGAAGAAAAGCGAATACATATTCATGTGACGAGCGAGGATGGCGAAGCAAAATTTTGCTTGGAACCTATTCTGTCGTTATCTGTATATCATGGGCTCAATCGAAGGAAATTAAACGAGATTCATAAAATCGTAGAGGAACACAAGAATGAAATCATTGAAGCGTGGCAAAAGTATTTCAGTAAGCGTTGAAAATATAACCCCTTTCGGTATATGGCTTTTTGTAAAAGAAAGGGAATACTTCCTGAGTTAT
>PFIF01000291.1:3321-10382 GCA_002782605.1 Deltaproteobacteria bacterium CG_4_8_14_3_um_filter_43_13
CTGGCCAGAATTAGATGTTGATTTGGAAATTGATAATCTCGAGAATCCGGAAAAGTATCCGTTAAAGTCAAGAATCAAAGCGAATCCAACAAGTTATTCCAGCAAACAGGCAGTAGCTCATCGCTGAACCCCATAAGGTACAGCGACTTTAATACCCGAGGAGGCTGAAAAGGATATCATAGAACACTTGCAGCAGTTGGAGGAGATAAAGGCTGTAATTGAAGGGTAGGCTATGGAGACCAGATTGGGAAGGAGTTAAGCCCATGAAAATACGTTTAACCGAAGAGATATGGAAAGAGGGCAATATGTATGTTTCATATTGTCCTGAATTGGATATTGCTTCCTGCGGCGAGGATGTCCAGCAGGCAAAGAAAAATCTCATGGAGGCTATATTCATCAATATTGAAGAGACAAAAAAGATGGGGACATTTGAACAGTTTATTGAAGATTGCGGATTGGAGGATATTAAAGAACACTTGCAGCAGTTGGAGGGGATAAAAGCTATAATATAGGATTAAGGATTAAAGGATTGTAACTATTCAGCCATAAAGGCTGAAGGTGATAGACCGAAGGGAAAAACATGTGCGACCATACAAAGCCAAATCGTTTGGATACCTTGACAGGTTGTTGTGTCATGAATGATGATTGTTGCCCTTCTGCCTTCAGTCTTCAGTCTATACACCTGAGTAGTTAGAAGGGATTGTTGATTATGGAATGTCCTCATATACCGGAGATCAGCTACGCTCAGTTTGGAGAACGGTTACACAAGAATGCCGTAGAGAAAAGAATCCCAGTTTCTGGGTCGTTTGAGCTTACCTTTCGCTGTAACCTGCGTTGTGCTCATTGCTATTGCAACCTGCCTATGAATGATCAAGACGCAATAGCAAGGGAGCTGAAAACCAGAGAGGTGTTTTATATCTTTGACCAGATTGCTGAGGCAGGATGCCTGTGGTTACTGATTACCGGAGGAGAGCCTCTGCTGCGGAAAGACTTTCTGGAGATATACAGTTATGCTAAGAAGAAGGGGTTTATTATCACCCTGTTTACGAATGGAACACTCATTACTCCAGAAATTGCAGATTATCTGGTACAATGGCCTCCGCATAAGGTTGAGATCACTATGTACGGTGTGACAGGCGAAACGTATGAAGGTATAACGAGAATCCCTGGCTCATTCAATCGCTGTAAAAGGGGCATTAACCTGCTTTTAGAGCGGAAGATTCCTTTAGGGTTGAAAACCATGGCGATGACCTTGAACAAAGATGAGCTCTGGCAGATAAAAGGATATGCTGAGGAATTGGGAGTAAAATTCCGTTTTGACCCTGCGCTCAACCCAAGACTGGATGGCTCTGAAACGCCCTGCGATTTCAGGTTATCCCCTGAAGAGGTGGTAGAGCTGGATCTGGCTGACGGGAAAAGGGTTAAGGAATGGCGGGAGTTCTGTGAAAAGTTTGTGGGTCCTTCTGAATCTGACAATCTTTATATCTGTGGTGCAGGCGTTTCCACATTCCATATAGATCCATACGGGAAAATGAGCGCCTGCGAAATGGTTCGGTTTCAGAATTATGACTTACGTAGAGGTTCCTTTGAAGAGGGCTGGCAGCAATCCATTCCTGAATTTTTAAACCTAAAACCTGAGGGGGACTATCCGTGCTCCAAGTGTGAATTGATATCTTTATGCGGTCAATGCCCGGGCTGGGCATGGCTGGAGAATGCTAATCTAGAAGAACCCGTAGAATATCTTTGCCAGATAGCTCATCTGCGGGCAGAGGCATTCAGCATAAAGAAACAGGAAGTATTTTTATGGCAGCAACAGTGACAGTCTTGTGAAAAGTCAAAATACGCTACTCCCATGAAAGCTGGAGTCTATAACTACTAGGCAAACTTGGACTTTTTATGAGTCCATCAATGTTGCACGACATCCCAAAACGAAGGAGATGAAAAGATAATGAATATTGCAAAAGAAGAGGCTATTAAGCTAATTGACAAATTGCCTGATCAAGCGACTTGGGACGACATAATGTACGAGTTCTATGTTAGAAAGAAATTAGAAGTTGCTTTGGAAGCTGTCCAAGAAGGGCGGGTAGTCCCTCATGAGGAAGTCAAAAAGAAGTTTTCCTTATTATGAAAATCGAATGGACGGAGCCGGCCATTTCTGATTTAGAGGGTATTCGAAATTATATTAGAAGAGACTCGGAATATTATGCTTCAAGATTTATCGGAAGGATTATAGCAGCAGTCGAAAGGCTGGAGTATTTCCCTGAAATGGGCAGAAGAGTGCCAGAAGCAGAAAAAGAAAACGTACGAGAGCTGTTATTCCAGAACTATCGTATTATGTATCGTGCAGATCCTCAGCATATTTTAGTGCTTACCGTTATCCATGCTGCAAGAGATATTTCACAAAAAGAACCAAAACCTTGGGACGTTATCTAACAACAGGCCAGAAAGTTACCATCCAAATGCTATAGCTCTTCTTTTGGCCTTGAACGTTATCTGCTCATTGTGAGCGGGAAAGGGGGAAAAGATGATGCTTAAGAAAAATAACCGTAAATATTACGAAAAACCACGAATAAACAAGGTTAAGCTGGAAATCGAGGAGGCGGTTTTGGCTGCGTGTAAAACAAGCTCACACGACAAGGGTAAAAATAATAAGAATTGCCACGCCTACCCGTGCAAGAAAACTCTCGGATCCTAGACCAAACAGAAATAGATTCTCAGTTTTGAAAAAGAAGCATAGGGTCAGACCCGTAGCAATATAACCCAAATGTCGGGTCAGACCCTGGTGAATTTGGCGAAGAAGGATCATCCAGGGAAGATAGAAGGGCAGGTTTATTGCATTGTGGTAGATAGAGAGGAATACAGGAAAATTACTTCAGAGATCGGTGGTATCCGTATATCCTTTCTCTTCGATGAAAATCAACATGCAGACGATATAAAAGATACCGATGATGACAATAGTGCGCAGGCAAAGCTTCGGGTACATCATGGCTATATTCCTGAGATGAACATAAAAGAAAGGGCATTTGATTCAGGCAGTAATTGGGCCCTTTACAAAAGCGAAGGGAAATATGTCCTGCAGGATGACTCTTTAGAATCCTCTTCACTCCCTGACAAGCTGGTAGTTTTAGAACCGGATTTTAAAACCGGTGACATCTATTTGAGAAATAATTTGGGAAATAATGAGTTCGATCAGAGCCTTATTCCCGATCCATTAGGATACCCTTTAAATCAGATACTGATGATCATCCTCCTGTCCCTTCGTAAAGGGGTATTGCTTCATGCATGTGGGATTGATGACAGCGGGCAGGGCTACCTCTTCGCCGGCAATTCAACCCATGGTAAGTCAACGATCGCGAAATTGTGGTCTGAAAACCATGTGGCAGTTCTCAACGATGATAGAATTATTCTGAGGGAAAAAGACGGAGAGTTCTGGATGTACGGAACACCATGGCATGGCGATTTTAATGAAGTGTCACCCAGGGGGCTGCCAATCCGCAAGATATTCTTTTTGCGTCACAGTGAAAAGAACTCGGCTGTTCCCAGAAAAGGCGCAGAGGCGGTTTCAATGCTGTTTACCCGGTCTTTTCCTCCCCTGTGGGATAAAAAAGGAATGGATTATACATTGGGTCTGCTTGATCGCATGGCAAGCAAGTTATCCTGTTATGAACTTAATTTCCTGCCAGATAAAAGAATCATTGATTTTGTAAGAGATATTTAGTTATCTGCAATTACGCCGGAGGCAGAACTATGAGGAAAAAAATTCGAGTAGAACTCCCACAAGATAAGGTCGCGTCATTCTGTAAGAAACATCACATACAAAAGCTATCCCTTTTCGGTTCTGTTATCCGGGATGATTTGGGACCCGGTGGCGATATAGACATACTGGTGGAATTCGAACCTGGAAATGTTCCAAGTTTTTTCCGTCTCTTTGATATGGAGGAAGAGTTGTCTGTCATACTGGGTGGACGAAAGGTAGATATCCGTACGCCTGAAGACCTGAGCCGTTATTTCAGAGACAGAGTCTTGGCTTCAGCGGTGGTGCAATATGCAACGTGATGACATGGTCTACATTCGCCATATCCTCGATGCTGCCAGTAAAGCCTTGCTTTTTACAAAGAATCACAATAGGAAAGAGTTAGACGCCAATGAGATGCTGTCACTATCTCTGGTTCGTCTGCTGGAGATAATAGGCGAGGCAGCAAATGTCGTGTCGGCGGATTTTCGGGAGAAACATTCCCAGATCCCATGGAAAAAGATGATTGGATTACGCAATCGGTTAATTCACGGATACTTTGACGTCAATCTTGACATTGTATGGGATACGGTAGAGGAAGATTTGCCCCCACTTGTAGCGGATTTGGAGAAGATAATTCCACCGGAGGAAGCAACTTGAAACCCACCATAGACTGTCCCCTTATCAATTTTCCATACGGTGATATGGTAAATCATTGGAATTATGGACACTTTTAGGTGAAAAATCCGATCCTTTTGAACAACTCCGATTTATTGAATTTAAGCAGGAATCTGCTTGGAAAAGGCACATCCATCCGTTTTCAGGCGAAAGGTTTTAGTATGCGTCCTTTTATTCAGGACGGAGATTTTATAACGGTAAGTCCAGTTGAAAACTCCTCTGTCAGAATTGGAGATGTGGTATTTTACTCAACTGCTGAGAACAATACAATAGTACATCGCATTATTAAAAAATATAAAAAAAATGGTAGGATGACCTTGGTAATTAAGGGGGATGCTTCCTTTGGCTCTCCTGAAAAGGTTGATATGCAAAATGTATTAGGGAAGGTAGTGGCGATTGAGAGAAACGGGCGAGGGGAAAAACTAGATACAAAACTCTATCGGATAATTGGCTTATTCTTTGCAGGGATTTCCCCATTTAGCCGGTGGGTTTATCCCATAGGGAGTAGGGTGAAGCACAAAGGACGTAGGCTCTTAGGCATTATTTTACGAAGCCATCAATCTTGAGAGATTGGAAGTATTGGTTTGTATGGAGAGTATCGAGTGACTGAAATTAATCGGCAAGCAGTATTAAAAATTTGCAAAGATTTTGGTCTTTCATTCGTTGTTTTATTTGGCTCTAAGGCAACCCGTAGAAAAGGATTTAAGGACGACTATGATATTGGTGTTCTTGCCTTCCATAGAGGGAGAAAAGAAGCAAAACAGGTGGAATTGATATGTAGATTCTCTCAATTGTTGGAAACTGATAACCTTGATTTAGTCATCCTGAACTTTGCTCATCCACTCCTGCAATATGAAGTAGCCCAAGAAGCGAAACTTCTCTGCGAGGTTGAGGAAGGTTCGTTCGATAGATTTCGCTGGCGCGCCATTCAAAGCTGGAATGACAACAAGAAGTTTAATAACCTCAATATGGATTACATTGAAGGCTATCTTAACGAGGTAAAGTGATTTGATTAAACTTGACGTCATTAAATCCAAATTGAGCAAGTTAGTCGATTTCTTAAGAGAACTTGAGGAGGTAAAACCAGCTGGCCCATTCAGTGAATACAAGTCAACCCCAAGCATTAAGCGTTCTTGTGAGAGGCTGATTCAGCTCATCGTAGAAGTAGCCTCTGACATCAATAGCAACATCGTTATTGGCTTAGGCCAACCCGCACCAAAGGACTATTACGATACCTTTATTAAGGCAGGCGAGATTAGGCTTATCTCCAAAACTTTGGCCAGAAAATTAGCCCCTTGGGCAGGGTTAAGGAATAGAATTGTTCACGAATACGAGGAAATCAAGGATAAACTGGTCTTCGACAGGATTGAACCAACGGTTACTAACTTCCGGAAATATGTCAGGGAGGTAAAAAAATTTGTCGAGGTTAAGGAGAGAAAGTAATTGGAAATGGAAACAAAGGAAAAGAATAAACTGTCATGAGCTGGCTAAGGGAAGATAAGTTGTTGCTCCTTTGCTGTCAGACAGAAATTGGCGGTAAGGATAGAGATTGGTTAATTAAAATACAAAGAGATAAAATTGATTGGGATTATTTGCTAAAAAAGGCGAGAGAAGAGGGGATCTCGCCTTTGGTTTCTATAAGGCTCCCAGAGATTGTACCAAACAGAGACGGTATCCCCAAATACGTGACAGATGAATTAAGGAAAGATTATTATCTAAGTGCTACCAAAAACACCTTAATTTTTAATGAGACAGAAAACATACTTAATGTATTTAATGAAGCAGGGCTTCGGGTAATAGTCCTCAAAGGGGCGGCATTAGCTGAAACGGCATATAACAATTTGGCATTGAGGCCGATGTCTGATGTGGACCTGCTGGTAAAGAAAGAAGACCTCTTTAGCATTGATGAACAATTAAAGGGCATTGGGTACTTTCCATCTGATCGATCCGTTGATGATATTGATCTCTCATCAACATACCTAACTACCCTTGATTATAGAAACACCTCTGCCAACTCCCCTTCGTTTCATATCCATTGGCATTTTGTCAATTCTAGTATTCCAAATTATTCCTACATCCATAATATCGAAATGGAGGATATCTGGCAGGATGCAGAAAAGGTTAATATCGCCAATGTAGAAACACTGATTATGGCACCTCACCACCTTATCATTCACCTATCAGAACACGCCCTGAGGGTTACCCATTCTTTAAGTAAACTCAGCCTTTTATGTGATATAAATGAGGCAATCAATTCTTATAAGGATAGATTGGACTGGGAAAGGCTTATTAAATATAGCCTTAAATTCAAACTGGATAGAATGGTTTATATAAGCCTCTACTTTACCTCTAAATTTTTGACAGCAAAGATACCTGAAGGTGTTTTATTAAGGCTAAGACCAAAACATTTCAGCCTGGGTGAAAGGATATTCATAAATGCCATATCAAATAATGACCGACCTTCAGGCTTGAGCTATCTGGTTCATCTATCCATGAACAGGGGATTATTCAGGAAGGTGAGATTTGTCGGGAGGACATTTTTCCCTCCCCGTCACATAATAGCCCAGAGGAGGTATATCCCCCAATCAAGGACAAGCTATAAGGATTATCTTCGTCGGATAAATGAGGTGTTTCTGCATTTTTTCAAGAT
>PFIF01000096.1:0-10379 GCA_002782605.1 Deltaproteobacteria bacterium CG_4_8_14_3_um_filter_43_13
ATTTGCGCGCCTTGCATCTGGAGCTTTTTGCTTTGCCATCCCAATTTTGACTTTTTACGAGTCCATCAGGGTTTATAGTGGATAATTTGTTTGGCTTCCAGAACTCCTGATCCTTGCCAATGCTTCCCGTGCCTTCTCTTTTGCTTCTGGTGGCTGGCTCTTATCTCTAACCACTTTCTCTAGAGCTATTATCACTTCCTTGTTGTCTGTACTACTTATCGTTCCCAGAGCTCTTGCTGCCGAGATACGCACCTCAACCTCGTTATCGGTAAGGCAGGTGATCAGCGGTCTACATGCGTCTCTTGCCCCGGCACCTATTTCCCCCAGCACCCAGGCCACAGTCGCTCGGACATACCAAACCGAATCGGACAGAGCTGCCGTAAGGGCTGTTACTGCCTGCGATGCCTTGGTCCCCATGTCGCTAATGGCAAATGCCGCATACTCTCTGACGTCCTCGTGCTCATCCTTAAGCATTGGCACAATCTTCTCTATAGTTATATCCGATTCTAGTCTAATATCCCGTAAGCTCTGCAGTGCGGCCAGGCGGACAAACCAAATGCTGTCTTTCAAGGCATCAATCAGGGCATCCAGTACCACAGGGTTGTCGGCTCCAACATCTCTGAGGGTACGAGCAGCGGCAAAGCGTATATGACAGTCCTCGTCTTTTATGTCGCGGATTAGCTGGGCTATCGCCTTTTCCATAGTCAGGTTAGTTGTCGGTTGCCAGTTGTCAGCAATCGGCTGTTCTTTCTCTCCTCATGACCCCTATGAACCCAACATACGATATATGACATACGATATACGACAGGTTTTTCTCTACCCCTGATCACTGATCCCTGTGAACTGTTACCCCAATGGCCACTTAACCTTCTATGAGACTCCATTCCCCTTCCTTAATCCCCAATTGATCCGCAATGTCAGCTGCCAGTTTATTGAGGTGGAAGGAGTTAGGCTTATCCGGCCCTACCATGACAACCGGGGTCCTGAAATTAGAAGCGAATCGCTCAATAACCTGGCCGCCAAAGTCTGCCCCCCGATCAAGGTATCCCATTACAAGGAGGTCATACTCTCTCCGGCGGAGACAACGGGCTAGCTCAGCCCCTTCGTTGCCTTCGCAGAGTCGAAAGCCTACCTTGACAAAGTCTCCTAGCTTTGCCTCATAGTACTCACGGAGTTCCAACTCCTTTTTGACCTGAAATTCATCCGTCACTCGAACCACTTCTTGCTTTTTGCTATCTGCGTAAACTATCTCCCTGCGGAAACGGAAAGGTGACTCCAGCCAGTGGAATATATTGAGTTGGATATCCTTCTTGCTGGCCAACCCAAAAGCATAATCAAATGCCCAGTCACCCTGACGGGAATAGTGTGAACAAAGTCCGATTGCTTCCATGTGTTATACCCCTCTAAATTGTTTACTTTTTCTCATCCTTTTCCGGAATAACTAAAGCCTCTGCCACCAAGTCTAATATCTGTACTACCTGCATGTCAAGTTTATAATGTTTGATCAAGTCACTCAGGCCATCAACGCAGTTGTGGCAACTGGTGCATACAAGCTTGGCTCCAGTGGCCTTTAGTTGATCAGCCTTAATCTTTGCTACCTCCATCCTGAGAGGTTTATACTCAACCATCGATAGGGCTCCACCACCACCTGTGCAGCAAAAGTTGTCCGACCTGTTGGGATACATCTCCCGAAAATCAGTACATATCCGCTCCAGTATCCAGCGAGGCTCCTCGGTGATGTCGCCGGAACGAGCCAGGTTACACGAATCGTGATAGGTAATGGGCAGAGGGTTTCGTGAAGGGTCCACCTTTATTAGTCCCTGATTTATGTAACGGATCAAAGTAATCAAAACGGACTCACTTGGAATATCCTGCTTATATTTGGCCCAGTTATAACCCTCCCAACGGGTAGATCGGTATCCATGACCGCACTCAGAGATGACGATCCGTTTAGCCCTCAGTCGCTTGGCTGCCTCGTAAAGGTTCTTGGCTATATAGCCACCCAGCTTGTCGTCACCGGAGAAAAGCCCAAAGTTGGTCTGGTCCCAGCCGAAGCTTGGCATAGTCCAGCTTTCTCCGGCAATATGGAATATCTTGCAAGCGTAGCCGATGGAGCGAGGATCGTACTTGATCTCACGAGGGTTAACGGTGTACATGAAATCGCAATCTTCCTTGTCTATTGAAATCTTGAAATTGGGGTCGTCTAATTCGGCCTGGACTTCCTCCTGCTGCCATTCCAGAGTTTCAAGGTAATCCTCCTGTGAAACTCCCATCTGGTTGCCCGTTTCCCATGAGTCCTTATCCACTACGAAGACTCCCTCGGGCACAATCCCCAGTTCTGTGAGAAGACCCCTGGTGAGTCGAACAAGAGTTGCTGTATCCACGCCCATAGGGCAGTTGAGTGTGCAACGCCTGCAACCGCTACAGGTTCCAAAGACAATATTCTTGAGACGGTTTAGGTCTTCATCATTCTTTGGGGTTTTCGCATGGACCCACCAGGGGAAAATGCGGCCAGTCCAGTCAATATACCTTTTAAAGATTTGTCTGATCTGGTCGGCCTTGTAAGCCGGAGTCATAGTTGGATCGTGAGGCCGGGCTAACGCATAATGGCATGAGTCGGAACACATGCCGCAATGGACACAACCTACCAATGAACTCACTATCTGCCGACTCAGCCTGTTCTTCAGCATCTCCAGCAGGTTCTTTACATTGTCCTTGTTAGGGTCATAGACCTTTACTTTTCCCTCGAGCACCGCAGTAGATTTTTGTTCTAAAGCCTTTTTCTGCTCTTTTAAATCCAGGGGTAAATTAACTACATCGGAAATATTTATGGTTTTATCGCTCAATTATATTCTCCTTTCCAAGGCTTGTTGTATTTGGGTATGTTATTCCAGGCCGGCAGGTTTTTCCCCACCCTTTTTACGTGGGAAGACACCTCGATGCCCCATTGTTTTACCAAGGAAATACCGGGTGAAAGGATAATAGAGGTAATGGGAAATCTTGGAAAAGGGCACGTAAATCAAGAACAAAGTCGTCATGCCGAAAAAGAGTATCAAAGGCCACTCACTAACCTCATACTGATTGGGCATGGCGAAAACTCCGGCCGCAAACCATGCGGTCAGCAATGCCACTGAGAAATAATCATCCGGGGTGCTGATAAGACGCATCACAGGACTGGTAATCCGTCGGATGAGCCTTATCAACCCCACTGCAAAGGCAGCACCCATAAAAAGCTGAAAAATACGCACAATAGGTTCCGACTCAAAGAACTCCGGCCAGTAGGGAAGAATAAGGGTTGCGGTGATTGCCATGAGTACTCCAAGATGGAAGATCACAAACTGTACGTAAAAACTCAGATTTTTCCGAGCGCTTTCCATTGCCCAGGGCATAGCAACATTCATCATAGAGTAAGCTACCCCTACTCTCGGACTGCCAACAGGCTCAGTTACTTCTTTGCCGGCCTTGAATCGAAACATCCAGATCAACCGGATTGTGTAAACCGTAGCCATGAATAACAGAGCCACAATCTGTACCTCATCCTCTAAAATCCGCAGAAATTCGCTCATCTACTCCTCCGTAAAAATTAGTTTTTGAAATGTTTTAGCTTGGTTTCTTAATGATGCATGGAGATGCAATTTACGCGCCAGAAACGTCTAAAGTATGGAACATACTGTTTTCATACAACAAATTGACGGTTTTGATTTTGGAAGGAATGGATGGACAATGGAAGAAAAGTAGCATAATGCAACTTTTAAATGGCTGGAGATAAAGATTTCCTGGAAGATAAGCCTGGAAATATAGGGATACCGATATATTAAATAAAATATTAGCTAAAAATAATTAATGTAGCATATTGCAACTGTCCTATGCAACATCTCATGCTAAGTTGCAAGTGCCCATTCTTTTGAGTTTTCTCCATAAGGTACTTCTATGGATACCTAGCTCTTCAGAAGTCTTGATCTTATTCCAATTGTGTTTTTTTAGGGTAGAGAGGATGGTATTGGTTTCAACTTGATTCATCAGATCCGATCTGGTTTCGATCTTCTCCAGTTCGCCTGCAATCCCTATTGTATAGGAAGGCAGGTGTTCTTTCAATATGATATTCCCTTTGCACAGTATGAAGGCATGCTCTAGAATATTTTCCAATTCCCGGACATTACCAGGATATTCATACTGCAATAGAATCTCCATGGTATCAGGTGAGATTCTCTCAATGTTTCGCTGGTCCCTTTGATTAAACCTGGTGATGAAATGATCCACAAGGAGGGGTATGTCCTCTGGTCTTTCCCTGAGGTTTGGAAGTTCCAGTTTAATAACGTTCAACCTGTAGTACAAATCCTGACGGAATTGTCCTTCTTTGACCAGATGTTCCAGATTACGGTTGGTGGCTGATATTACTCTCACATCTACTTTAACGGTTTTAGTACCACCTAACGGTACAAACTGTTTGTCCTGGACTGCTCTTAGAAGCTTAACTTGAAGGGAAGGAGAAATATCACCGATTTCATCAAGAAAGATGGTTCCTCCATCAGCCAATTGAAATCTCCCCAGTTTGTCCTTCTTAGCGTCCGTAAATGCCCCTTTCACATAACCGAAGAATTCGGACTCCAGGAGGGTTTCAGGAAGGGCGGCACAATTCACCTTTATAAGGGGGTTTTTCTGCCGAAGGCTTAAATTATGAACAGCATTAGCAAAAAGCTCCTTTCCAGTGCCGCTTTCTCCTTGAATCAAAAGAGAGGCATCAGTTCGGCTTATATCGGGGAGTATTTCGAAAATTTCCAGGATCCTCTTGTTCTTGGAAATAATCCCCTGAAATGAGTATGCCGATTTTAGGGAGTCAGAAAACCGGTATTTGGTAGGCATATCCCTGATAGCTATAATTCCCCCAGAGAGGGATCTTCCAGGGTTTTTAAGTATTGAAAAGCGTATTGCGACAGGAATAGGCAACTCATCCTTACTGATCAACTCCGAGCAGTAATCAACAAAGCTCTCCCCAGTATTGATCATATTTTGGACAGGGCATCCATTATTGCAGTTGTAAAGACGAAGGATTTCGTAACAGTGCTTTCCCAACGCTTCTCCCCTGTTGAATCCTGTAATGTTTTCAGCCCTTTTATTGAAGTAAACAATTCGGAATTTCGGGTCAATAATAAGGATAGCCTCACCCATGTTCTCGAGAACAGAATCTCCAGATATTCCATTAAGAATGTTATCGTTAAGACTATCGTTATCTCCGTTTCTATCCATAATACATCCCTGCTATCTATTTAAACCTATCTGCGTTCATCTGTGTGAATCTGTGGCTGAATAGTTACAAACAAAATAGCATTTAAGGAAAAATATTTCAAGAAGATTTGTTTTCTTTCCCAGGTTAAAGGAGAGAAAAGGTTTACAAAAACAATTTGACAAGGATATGTCGTCCAGGTATTATAATGGATAATCTTGGATCAGTGAGTAAACAGTATTTTGCCGAGTACAGTTAAAGACATTCTTTGTCGCTCTGCAATCCGCCAGAGGCGGACCATAAAAGTCATCTATTAAATAGTTATGAAAAAGAAGATTATTACCACCAATATACTACCCTTTTCTATTCTAATAGTCCTCGTCCTGATATCCCATGTTTTCGCAGATGTTGGCGAAAGGGAGTATCAAGAGGCTTATCAGGCATTTAAGACTCTCCAGGTTTCAAAGGCGAAGAGAGTGTCCAGGACCAACTGGATTTATTGCGCCGGAAAATTTGAGAATATCTATAAAAAATATCCAAAGGCTTCAAGGGCTGATGATGCCATGTACATGGCGGGAAAGGTCTATCAATATCTATACGGCTATTCAGGTAAAGGGTCTGATCTTGATAAAGCAATCCAATTTTACCAGAGAATGATGGAAAGTTACCCGGAAAGTAAACTGGCAGACGATGCCCAGTTCAGGATTGCTGAGATTTATGAGAAATACAAGAATGATAAATCAAAGGCATACATTGAGTACTCTAAGGTTATCTCTACATTTCCAAATGGGAACCTAAAACGAAAGGCAGAGCTAAGCCTGGATAGGCTCAAACAGTTCAAACCAACCACTGTATCTAAAAGATCGTCTCTGTCCAAAAGGGAGGACACAACAAAAAACACCAAAAAAGATGATAAAATCATATCCTCTGTGTCTAAAGGTGAGGATCCAATAAAGAGCACTAAAAAAGAAAAGGAAATTACATCGCCCCTGTCTAAAGGCGAGGGCACTGGACTTGTTACCGGTATTAAACATTGGTCCAATCCTAACTACACCAGGGTTGTTATTAGTGTAGACAAGAAAATTTCCTACAACAACCATCTTTTAAGGAGAGACCCTTCAATCCAGAAGCCTAAACGTTTGTATATCGACCTCTTTAATACCAGGATCAGCCCTGAATTAAATCAGCAAATTCTCATTCAAGACGGCCTTTTAAAGATGGCTCGAGCAGGACAGTATACGAAGGACTGTGTACGCGTGGTACTGGATATAGAGAGCATTAAAAGCTATAAGATACTTCCCCTAGAGGACCCCTTTCGAATAGTCATTGATGTAATAGGCCAAGGTGCCACATCCAAAGAGGGGCATCTGATGCCAGGGGATAGTAAATCACTGTCTTTAAGCCGACAACTGGGGCTTGGTATTGGTAAAATCGTTATCGATCCAGGGCATGGAGGGCATGATCCAGGTGCAATCGGACCTTCAGGGCTTAGAGAGAAAGATGTGGTTTTAAAGATCGCGAGGAAACTGGAAGGTATAATCAAGGAAAAATTGGGTTGTGAAGTGGTCTTAACCAGGAAAGATGATAGATTCATTCCCCTGGAGGAGAGGACTGCTATTGCTAACACCCAGAAAGCAGACCTATTTGTATCCATTCATGCCAATGCAAGCCCCAATAAAGATGCCCATGGTATTGAGACCTACTTTCTGAACTTTTCAGCGGACGAAGAGGCCATGAAGGTAGCAGCCAGAGAAAACGCTACATCCACCAAGAAGATGAGCGATCTTAGGGCCATCTTACGGGACCTTATGCTGAACTCAAAGATCAATGAATCCAGTGTACTGGCTGGACACATTCAGAAGTCTTTAACAGGGAAACTCAAAACTGAATATTCAGATATTAGAGACCTTGGAGTTAAACAGGCCCCCTTCTATGTACTCATTGGCGCCGAAATGCCAAGTATCCTGGTGGAGGTTTCCTTTATCAGCAATAAAATAGAAGAAGAAAGGCTTAAAGATAATGAGTACCTTGAGAGACTGGCATCTTCTATATTAACTGGCATCAGAGGATATGTTGACGGAACAAAGGTTGCCGCATACTGATTTGCTCTGCCGGGAAAAGCCCATTGACATAGGACGATAAATTAAATAGGATTAATGTATATTCAATGACTAGGAGAAATGGGTGAATAACATAGTAGCATTACTCAGTTATATTGTCCCTGGATATTTAGACAGGGCTTTAAAAGGAGGAGTAGGTGACATAGTTCTCAATGCTGGTCCCATGGTCCAGTTTGTTTTAATAATTTTACTATCCTTTTCTGTAGTGTCCTGGGCTATAATCTTTTCAAAATTCAGATTGTTACGCCGCGCAGATCGAGAATCTAAAAAGTTTCTAGAGTTTTTTTGGAAGAACAAAAAACTCCCCATCATATTTGGAGAATCAAAGAAGATTAAGGGCAGTCCAATCGCAGAGGTATTCCGAGCCGGGTATGTTGAATTGAACAAACTGAGTAAGGTCCAGTCTGATTCAGTAGGGAGAGGAACCCCCGGCGATGTTACCTCAATAAGTACGGAACTGGGGGGGATAGACAATATCAGCAGGGCATTGAACCAGGCCGTAACCTCTGAAACAAACAAGTTAGAAAATGCCCTTCCGTTTTTAGCAACCACTGGAAATACCTCTCCCTTCATAGGGCTTTTTGGAACGGTATGGGGTATAATGGATGCGTTTAGAGGTATAGGGATTAAGGGGTCCGCCAGTTTAGCCGTTGTTGCACCAGGGATATCCGAGGCATTAATAGCTACAGCTGCAGGGTTAGCTGCTGCTATTCCTGCCGTTGTGGCATACAATTATTATCTCAACAAAATCAGGATATTAACCTCGGATATGGAAAATTTTTCTTCGGAGTTTCTCAATATAATAGAGAGGCATCTCTTTAGAAAAGCAGATTAAATGCTTGTAACTATTCAGGCACAAAGAGACAAAGGCACAGAGGCACAAAGAATAAGAAAAAAGCAAAAAACAACACCTGCTTGCCGGTAGGTAGGGAGACAACCGTATCGCTCGACAAAAATTTATGCTTACAATAATAGCAAACCAAATAAACTTTGTGCCTTTGGTGCTCTGTGCCTTTGAACCTGAGTAGTTACAAATGCTTTTCTAAAGTGGGGAGACTTATGAGTCCTCAAACAAACGATAGACAATTATTATCCGAAATAAACGTAACACCTTTTGTTGACGTGATGTTAGTACTCTTGATAATTTTCATGGTCACTGCCCCGATGTTAGAACAGGGTATCGATGTGAACCTCCCTCAAGTTGCTGCAAAAGATATAACTGCTAAAGAGGAAAAATTGGTTTTGACTATTACCAAAAAGGGGGAGATATCTATAAACGAACATCCTGTTGAATTGTCCAGATTAAAAGAAAATTTAGAAAAGATATATGAAAACAGAATCAGTAAAGAGATATTTCTAAAAGCTGACGAAACGGTCCCTTATGGTTTTGTTGTAAAGACTATGTCTAAAATTAAGGAGGCGGGAATTGAAAAATTGGGTATGATTACCAAACCCCTGGAAGAAGAGAGGTAAGTCTTTTGAACAGTAGCACTATTAATAATGGCTCCTCTTCAATAGGGTTGGAAAAGATGATTATACCATCAATTCTTCTGCACCTGGCCATTATAGCCCTTATAATTACGGCTCCAGCCTTATACATTAAGAGAACATCTTCCCCCCGGATATATATGGTTAGCCTGGTCTCTGCCCCCTCAGAAAAGCCATTGGGATTAGGGGAACAGGAGACAAACAAAGAGGTTGAGAAAATCGAACCTGTTAAGAAGATTACTTCTACACCCGTCAGAAAGATAGCTAAAGAAGCCCCTATTGCACCTCTCAAAAAGAGGGTTATAATAGAAGATGGCTTTGCCAAAAAGGTCTCTCCTGATGAAATGAAAGATAGGGAATCAACCAGGAAGATAGAGGAGGCTATAAGCAGGTTAAAAAGGGAGGATAGAGACCCCAACAGGAAGATAGAGGAGGCTATAAGCAGGTTAAAAAGGGAGTCCTCTGAGCAAGGAAATGTGACGGCTGAAACTAATGCCCCAAAAGTAGAAGGGGGCGTTATAGCTTCAGGAATAAAGGGCCTGCGATTTAAAATCTATTACACTATAATCTGGGGCAAAATAAAGGAGGGTTGGGTACTTCCGGAAGGCCTTATAAAAAATAAAGAGGGGTTAGAGGCTGTTATATCTTTTAAGATTCTAAGAGACGGGGAAATAAAGAATATTAGATTTGAAAAATCTTCAGGAAATTCTTATTTTGATAAATCTGTATTAAGAGCTGTAGAAAAGGCCAATCCTCTTCCATCCTTACCCGTAGAACACAGAGAGGATTACCTTGATATAGGGGTTAGGTTCCATTCATCTGAGTTATAGTCAACCGTCATTGGCTAAAGCCGAGGACTTGAGGGTTCAAGGATGCAAGGGGTCAAGGAAGATTTTTTTAATGAAAAAAACAGGTTATATTTTTATTATATTTATATGTTTACTTTTCTTTAGTCCTGCCCTTTCTCATACGAAGACATACATTGATATAGATTCTCCTTCATTTAGAAGATTCCCGATAGCCATAACCTATTTCAAGAATCTTGGAGGGAAAGACAATAAGGGGGATATATCAAAAGAGATATTTGAAGTATTGACTCAAGATCTGGAATTTTCCGGACTTTTTAGTATTGTGGATCATTCCCTCTTGATAGAATCTCCTGTAAACTCTAGATTCAGCAATGATAATAAAATCAATTTTAGGGATTGGTCTGCAATTGGCGCTGAAGCTCTGGTGAAAGGCAGCTTTAGTTTTGATAATGGCAGTCTGGAGATAGAGACTAAACTGTATGACGTATTCCAATGCCGGTTTCTTGTGGGTAAGAGGTATGTGGGCAAGAGACAAGACCTCAGGAAGATGATACACAGGTTTTGCAATGAGATTTTACTGAATTTTACCGGTGAGAAAGGGGTCTTTGACACAAAGATAGCCTTTGTTTCAGATGAATCGGGGTATAAAGAGATTTATGTTGTTGACTTTGATGGGCATAACATGATAAAGATTACCAATCATAAATCTATTGCCCTTTCCCCCGCATGGTCTCCTAA
>PFIF01000096.1:10448-10685 GCA_002782605.1 Deltaproteobacteria bacterium CG_4_8_14_3_um_filter_43_13
ATTACAAAGGCTTGAATATAGCTCCTGCCTGGTTCCCGGATGGAAAAAAACTGGCAGTAACCTTGAGCGTAGAAGGAAACCCTGAAATATACGTGCTTAATAGAGATGGAAAAAAGCTCAAACGCCTGACAAATGATTGGGGGATAGATGTTTCTCCCACCTGCTCCCCGGATGGGAAAGAAATAGCCTTCGTCTCCAACCGATCAGGAAATCCAGATATTTACGTTATGAATCCTC
>PFIF01000198.1 GCA_002782605.1 Deltaproteobacteria bacterium CG_4_8_14_3_um_filter_43_13
ACACTGGACTCTCGCCTCCCTAATTCATTCACATAACTCCGGCGAATCTGTTTGTGACGCCATAACTATTTTTGATCCTTATATCGGAGTTCCAGTGTAAGTTGTAGTCCAATGTATTTTTTCCTTGACAAGCTTCAATCCTCTGTGCTATATGGGCAGAAATCCCTACTGATTATAATTCTATGGGGGAAGTTGTCGAAGCTAAAATTGCATTACTTTTATTGATAAGAATCAGGGGAGATTTGGGCTATTTAACAGATTAGACGCTTTTTAATATTAAAGGAAAGGGGGGAAGTAGAGGTACAACATCCAATTATAAGTTTATAGGGAGAGAACAGGTTGAGTGAGTTGATGTTTTGATCAGAAAAAACACTTCAAAAGAAACAACTGACTAAAAAAGAGAGGAGGAACAAACAGTGACAAAAGCAGAATTAGTAAGTAAAATAGCAAAAGATGCAAAGATAAGTAAATCAAGTGCTGAAAAGGCTTTAAATTCATTTACAACTAACGTTACCGGTGCCTTGAAAAAAGGCGGAAAGATGACTCTGACTGGTTTTGGTACATTCTCTGTAGCTCAAAGAAAAGCCAGAAAGGGCAGAAACCCTCAAACAGGAAAAGACATAAAGATTCCTGCTACTAAGGTAGCCAAATTTAAAGCAGGGAAGAAATTAAAAGAATCAGTTAAATAGATTAGGATTGCAGAGTTAAAAAATCGAGGTGGATAAACAAAAGGCAAGCATAGATCATATATGCTTGCTTTTTGTTTATATGGTAATTTCTCTATGCTAATGAGAACTGTAAAACTTGGGGCAGGCATAGCAGGATAATTAAATAAATCGTTCACCGTTAAACCGTGAACTATGAACAGTTCCTTAAAATACCGGGGTCAGGCCTAGATGGATCAAAAAAATGCTGCCAGTAGCGAAAGGGGGGGGGGTTAGTGGAGAATTATTTAGATAGTACAACATTCCCCTCCTCGTTCTTTATGACTAGAAGCCATTCTTTATGATAATGAGTCTCACCAGTGCTGTGTGGTTCAACGATCTCAATCTCTTCCAGCTTGAGAACTTTAAACAGACTGAATAATCCCAGGGTTTCATCCTCAGTGAAATAATGGACATCAAGCCCCTTAGTTTTAAATGTGTTTTTTCCTGTCTCTTCTCCTTTTCCATATTGATTATCGGATGTTGAAAGAAACAACAAAACTGCTATACCACCTGGAGTAAGTATCCTTCTAACTTTATTTATAAAAATAGTGAGTTCTTTCTCTCCCAGGTGATGAATTAGATTAGAAACGAGAATGCCGTCGAAGGAGTCTGTAGAAAAGGAAGATGTCAAAAAGTCGATGCATTTAAATTCAATGTCTAAGCCTTCATCCCTCTTCCATCTCTCAGCAATGGATAAACCCTTTCCTGATATGTCTATTCCTCTAACCTCGAAACCCTTTTTTGCCAGAAAGATACAGTCCCTCCCATATCCACAAGCGATATCCAGGACTCTTGCTCTATCCTTTTTTCGCAGATATTCTCTCAAGATTTTACAGGTAATCGTAGGCTCTGTACCCCATTCATAATTACCATTCCTGTATATTTCGTCCCAGTAGTCCATTTTACATGGTCCTTTTAAACTCTTGATCAAGCCTAACATTTCTACCATTTGAATCTGATAAAATCAAGCATTTTCGCCACTCTGCCCCAAGCCGAGCAATTGGGACAAATCACTATTACACCCTAGAATACTTTGAGATCGTCCATCTTTTCTCCTGCCCATTGTGCTCGAATCCGAGCATCCATTCCTTTTCTAAAACAGATCCTCCATATCAAAATTGAAAATCAAAGACTTTAAAATACCTTATAACTCAGCTAGTTAGGGGTTTTCTGGGCAGCACATCTGTTTTAAGGGTAACCCTGGCACAGGAGTTGCTAAGGAAGAGAGGTAAATCGACTTTCAAAAATAAGGAACAAGATTATGAAGACTATCCTGGTATTCGACAGATACCCTAATATGTTGAAGGCCTTTGACAGATTCTTATCTCAGGAGAAATACCGGGTGCTTACCACTAACACGTTAGAGGAGGCTTTTGGGATCATTAATGTAGTAAGGGTGGATTTGATGATTATGGATACAGGAAAGAATTCCGAGGAGTTGATCTTGAAAACTGAGAAAATCATAAGGGAGAAAAATTTAACCCTCCCAATACTTCTCACTGCTACTTATAATGACACGCTGACAGAAAAAGCAGCCAGGGAGTTGGGGGCAGCGTATATTATACTGAAACCTTTTGATCCAAAGGATATGAAGAGGGTTATCAGGGAATTGATAAAGAAGAATAATCTCAACTGAGGTTTAGTGGAGTAAGGAGGTGGAAGAGATGCAATGACATGTTGGCATGGTTTTGGTGGTTATTGTGTCAGGAGGAGAAGATGAATTCCTTAAAAAATAAAGTTGGGAAAAGTAAAGAAACAATCAATGTTCTTAAATGGAGGAAAACGATGAAACCCAAATTAACAATAGTAATGTTATTAGCGAATTTACTCTTTATTACGGGTATTGCCCATGCAACACCTTCAACAACCTACTGGACGCCGATGACAATGGATATTCAGCCATACGGTGTTCTTCACATAGGTGTGGATGACTATTTTACCGTATTCAGAAAGGCATCCAGCGGTGGCGGTTCTTTCCCGACAGATTTAGGGCTTACCATGGGGGTGCTCCCCTTTGAAAAGGTACAGATGGAGGTTGGCTTTGATCTTTTAGAGTCGTCAGATTACCCCCTCTTCTTCAACGCCAAGATAGGTACTCCTGAAGGGTCTCTATTTAACGGTTCACCCAGCATAGAGTTAGGAATTTTCAATGTGGGAACTGAGGACAAAGTCACCAACCAAAACGTTGTTTTTGGTGTGATTGGGAAAACCATTCCCGGCGTAGGGCGGTTTGCTGTTGGTCCCTATGTTGGCAATAGTTCAGTATTGCGTGACAGTGAGGGAAGCAAGAAGGATAGCGGCGTTATGGTGGCATTTGACCGGGGGTTTATATCTGTGAAGGATAAAGAGGGCTATGAGTACAACAAACTTGTATTTGCTGCCGATTATGCGTCGGGAAATAACGCAATAGGTGGCGGAGGATTTGGTCTCTATTATTACTTCACCAAAGATATAAGTTTACTGAGTGGTCCGGTCTGGTTCAATGATGAGGGAATCAATGGTAAGTGGAAATGGACGATACAGCTTGACATTAATCTGCCGATACTTGGCAAGAAATGAAGAGGAGATTTGAAATGAAACGATTATTAGTGAGTTTGTTGGTACTACTGAATTTTTTGGTGATAGCAGGCTATGCGCTTGCCAAAGAACAAGCACAACCTGATCATTCTGCCCCTGTAATGACTGAGCAGGTTGTACCTGCTCAGTCAACAACTCCTTCGGTTCAAAATACGGTAAAATCAAAGTTGGATACCGGAGACACTGCATGGGTCTTAATATCTACGGCCCTTGTTATGCTGATGACTCCCGGACTTGCGCTCTTTTACGGAGGTATGGTCAGACGAAAGAATGTCCTCGGCACCATCATGCAGAGCTTCATAGCTCTCGGCGTGATGTCTATTCTCTGGGTTCTTTACGGGTACAGCCTTTCATTCGGCCCTGATGTCGGACATATCATAGGAAATCTTGACTGGGTTGGACTTAAGGGCGTGGGACTCGAACCTAACCCTGATTACGCGCCTACCATCCCTCATCAGACATTCATGATCTTTCAGATGATGTTTGCTGTAATCACACCTGCTTTGATAACAGGCGCATTCGCCGAGAGGTTTAAGTTCAAAACCTATCTTGCATTCCTTGTACTATGGGCGACATTTGTGTATTTTCCCCTTGCCCACTGGGTTTGGGGAGTTGGAGGCTGGATAAGAGAGCTTGGCGCACTTGATTTTGCCGGGGGGTTGGTAGTGCATATAAGCTCTGGAGTTTCTGCCTTGGCTGCTGCCATTGTCGTTGGCAGAAGAAAAGGCTACGGAATTGAACAGATGGCTCCTCATGACGTTACAATGACACTTATGGGCGCTGCGCTTCTGTGGTTTGGGTGGTTTGGTTTTAATGGAGGAAGCGCTGTTGCATCCGGTGCATTGGCAACCTCTGCCTTTGTTGTCACACACATCGCAACTGCAGGAGCTGCGCTTTCATGGATGATAGCTGAATGGGCACACAGAAGCAAACCGACAGTACTCGGAGCAGCATCAGGGGCAGTTGCAGGGCTTGTGGCAATCACACCTGCATCAGGCTTTGTTGGTACTATGTCTGCCCTGATTATCGGATTTGTTGCAGGAGTTATATGCTATACAGCAGTGAATCTCAAAACAAAGCTTGGATACGATGATTCACTGGATGTAGTTGGCGTTCATGGGGTAGGCGGTACATGGGGCGCAATAGCAACGGGGCTGTTCGCATCAAAGATAGTAAATAATGCAGGGAATGACGGATTGCTGTTCGGCAATCCATCGCTTTTATGGAATCAGCTTATAAGCGTTGGCGTTGCGTGGGTCTATTCCTTCATTGTCACATTCGCCATTTTAAAGACCCTTGACTGGACTCTCGGTTTAAGGATAAGCGAGGAAGAGGAGTCTGATGGTCTTGACCTTAGCCAGCACGGTGAGAGCGGATATACATTATAAACAGTGAAGAGCGCCAGACCAGAGATTTTTGCTGACACTGAATTAGGAGGTAAAATGAAAAAGATAGAAGCCATAATAAAACCGTTCAAACTTGATGATGTAAAGAAGGCCCTTCATGAGATTGGGGTTCAGGGTATGACTGTAACAGAGGTGAAAGGATTTGGAAGGCAGAAGGGTCATGCCGAGATATACAGGGGGAGCGAATACAAAATCGACTTTGTCCCAAAGATCAAGGTAGAGGTTGTGGTCTCTTCCGAGATTGCAGAGAAGGCGATGGAGGTTATTGCCTCTGCTGCCCGAACCGGAAAGATCGGAGATGGGAAGATATTCATTCTGTCTGTGGAGGAAGTAATACGAATAAGGACAGGTGAACGGGGAGAAGAAGCTATATGAAGGACGATTTCTCATTCATCAATTTTGCCCAAGGGCATAGGGCATTCCCCTCTGCCCTATTTTGAGAAATCTGCTCAAAAATGAGCATATGATGCTAACCGGTTCTAGACATTGAAAATCCACACATTTTAGCTAATATCCACTGTCTATAACTGCTCGAAGTCGAACGCTTCATCTTTTCCAGACAGCTTCACCTGTTTGTAAATATATCTCTAACTACTTATATTTAAATCTGTTTCAGAAAATCAAACAGGTTTCTATGGGTTTGGTATGGGTATTGCTAATGTAATTCTACTTTGACATTTAACAGGCTGTTGAAAAACTGAAAAGCGACTTTTTCAACAACCTATTAAGGGAATAAACTTGGAAAACCTGAAAGGTTACATAAAAGACAGCTTAGACCGATTAAGGGAAGAATACTGGAAGGGACTATGTGGTCGAGACCTGGTCAGGAGGTACTCTTCCCTTATAGATGGATGTCTCAGGGAAATCTTTTCTTCGAGGCCGGCTTCGGACGATGAGAAAACAAAGAACAGATATGCCATTGCTGCAGTAGGTGGCTATGGGAGAGAAGAACTAAGCCCGTATTCTGACATAGACCTGCTGTTTTTCATGCCGGAGAGGTTTCGTGGCAACCTGGAGGATGTTACAGGCAAGATACTCTATCCACTGTGGGATGCAGGGCTGACAGTGGGATACAGCAATATGACGTTGAAGGATTGCCTTGCCATGATGAAAGAGGACATTAAAGCAAGGACTTCCCTGATAGAGATGCGGTATCTCATGGGAGACAGAAGCCTGTACTGCGAATTTGAGGACACAATCTATAGGAACGCATTTTCTAAGGGTGTCAATTCCTTCATCTCAGAACAGTTGAAGGACATAGAGTCAAGGCACAGGTATTATGGGGACTCGGTCTACCTTCTGGAACCACATCTGAAAGAGGGGGAAGGGGGCTTGCGGGATATTCATAGCGCCCTCTGGATAGCGAAGGTCCAGTTTCAGGCAAGAGGGATAAATGAATTAAAGGCAAAGGGGGCATTATCGTCGTGGGAAATAGCTCTACTTGAGGAGTCCCTGGAGTTCCTGTGGAAGGTAAGAAATGGCATCCACTTCCTAAGCGGCAGGAAGAATGATCACCTTGCCTTTGAATATCAGGAAAAGATGGCGAATCTCCTGGGTTGTGCTGATCCTCATTCAACTGCCGCGGTGGGACGATTCATGCACAACTACTATCAGTGCGCAGAGGACATAAAGTACCTCTCCTCTGTGTTAATCGACAGGACGAGAGAGGATCAAGGAAAATCTAAAAAGGGGGATAAGGGCTTCTCGATAGGTATGGATAAGGGCTTTGAGATAGTTAATAACAGAATATCGGTTGTCGATCCTGATCTTTTCAGGCGGGCACCCCATACCTTGATGAAGGTCTTCAAATATTCCGTGGAATTGAAGAAAGAGGTGAGTTTCGATAGCCAGGAACTGATTAGAGGAAATCTCGATGTGATAGGAGATGAGTTCAGAAACTCCAGAGAGGTGAATAGCTCTTTCATGTCTATCTTGGGGGAGGGGAAAGGAGTAGCAAAAGTTCTGAAGACGATGCACAGACTTGGATTCCTGGGCAGGTTTGTCCCTGAATTTGCCATGATAACCCATCTTCCACAGTCGTATTACTACCATGTCTATACTGCTGATATTCATACCCTTTTTGCCATTGAGGAATTTGAAAATCTCCTTGCGGGAAAGCACAAGGAAATGTTTCCTTTCCTCACCAAACTGGCCAGAGAAGAAAAGAGGATAGAACTGATTTTCCTGGCCCTTCTTTTTCATGATTTGGGGAAGGCTTTTGATACAGACCACGTAAAGAAAGGCGCTAAGCTTGTATACACAATAGCAAATAGAATGGGGTTATCCTCCCAGGATACAGAGCTGTTAGGTTTTCTTGTGGAAAATCATCTTTATATGTCCAGCATAGCCCAAACCAGAGACCTTTCCGATGAAAATTTGATAATAAAGTTTGCCCAAAAGATGAAAGACGGTGATAGCTTGCGAATGCTATATATTCTGACCTTTGCCGATATGAAGGCATCGAGGGCAGAGGCATTTAATTCCTGGAAGAATACCCTATTTCAGGAACTCTATATCAGGGCATTCCATATTATTGAGAAGGGGGACTTTACCATGACTGATACAGCCTGTAAACTCGATAAAATAAAAAATGAAGTCATATCCGAGCTGCGTTTAAAGATGCCCATGGATGATATTCACTACAACCTGGATTTAACGCCATCTCGATACCTTCTCAATAACAGCCCTGAAATAATATCGAATCACATCCTGTTGTGTTACAACCTGGAAGATAAAACCCTTGCCTTTGATGTAAGGCAGAAACTGGATAAAGGTTATTATGATATCCTTATAGCTACACCGGATTCCCATGGTTTGTTTTACAAGGTCTGTGGCGTCATGGTCTATCACAATATGAATATCCTGGACGCCCAGATAGATACGAGGAGTGACGGCATAGCCATGGATATTCTCAGGGTTAACCATACAAATGGTGATGAATACGTGGATCGGGAGGAGTGGAAGGCAATACAGGACGATCTTGAAAAGGTAATCGATGGGAGGATCAAAGTAGAAGAATTGGTAAAAAAGAAAGGATATTATCTTCACTCTGAAAAAAAGGGGCTGAAGGACATAAAAACTACCATAAGGATTGATAACGATACGTCTGACTTTTATACGGTGATTGATATAGAGGCTAATGACAGATTCGGTCTTCTTTATTCGATCACAAAGGCTATGTCAGACATGGGGATATATATCTATATCGCAAAGATAACCACACGACTTATGCGTGTTACGGATAGCTTTTATGTGAGAGATATATTCGGACAGAAGGTATATGATGAAAAGGAAGTGGAGAGGATCAAACATAGTCTCTCTAGGGTCGTAGAGGCTGTTGAAAAACCAAGAAGAGGCTTTTAAGACGTTCACTATAGGCAGGAGGATACTATGAAGAAGATAGAAGCTATTATCAAACCTTTTAAATTAGATGAGGTTAAGGAAAAACTTATGGAAATGGGTGTACAGGGAATGACGGTATCAGAGGTAAAAGGCTTTGGCCGTCAAAAAGGCCATACTGAGATATACAGAGGTGCCGAGTATGTGATCAACTTTGTACCCAAAATAAAATTAGAGATCGCAATTGGGGATGACCTGGTCTCAAAGGTTGTGGAGACCATAGAGAAGTCTGCAAGGACAGGGAAGATAGGCGATGGGAAAATCTTTATTATACCAATGGAAGAGGCAATCAGGATAAGGACAGGAGAGCGAAGAGAAGAAGCTTTATGAGTGAAGAGTTAAGGTTTTAACGACCCAATTGCCAATCCATTAAAGAAAGGGGGTGAAAAAGGTTGTATTAACACCCAAAAAATGTTAATAATAGTCAATAAAGCAAATTTTAAACGTCAGAAAAGGAGTAAATTCTGTTAATTGATAACATACCTAAAGGAGAAGATATATGATCTGCAGCACAAAAGAAGATGTAATGAAAATCGTTAAGGAAAGAGATGTGAGTTTTATCCAATTATGGTTTACCGACGTACTTGGGTATCTTAAGAGCTTTGCCATAACACCCGGCGAGCTCGATGAAGCCCTGGACGAGGGAATGGGTTTTGATGGTTCTTCTATCGAGGGTTTTGCCCGCATAGAAGAAAGCGATATGATCGCCAAGCCTGATCCCACCACCCTGGAGTTTTTGCCCTGGAGGGATGAGGAGAAACCTGTTGTCAGGATGTTCTGCGACATCCTTGAACCAGATGGAACGCACTACAAGGGTGATCCCCGGTATGCCTTCAAAAGGCTTTTACAAAAGGCAAAAGACCAGGGGTATACTTTTTATCTGGGACCGGAGCTGGAATTCTTCTATTTTACCGATAACAAGAACCCAATACCCCTGGATGAGGGTAGTTATTTTGACACTACACCCCTGGATACGGCCGGGCAGTTACGAAGAGAATCCATCTTTGCCCTGCAGAAGATAGGCATAGATATAGAATACAGCCACCACGAAGTAGCTCCGGGCCAGCACGAGATTGACATGAGGTATGACGAGGGTTTAAGAATGGCTGACAAGACTATGACCCTGAAGATTATAGTGAAAGAAATAGCAAGACGCAACGGGGTTTACGCTACATTTATGCCAAAGCCAATCTTCGGAATCAATGGAAGTGGTATGCATACCCACCAATCCCTGTTCAAATCTGATCAAAATGCCTTTTACAATTCCAAGGATAAATATCACCTTTCGGACATCGGCAAAAGCTATGTTGCCGGTCTCCTGAAACATGCAAGAGAATTCACAGTGGTAACCAATCAGTGGGTAAATTCGTATAAAAGGCTTGTTCCAGGCTACGAGGCACCTGTCTATATTAGCTGGGCCAGACGTAACAGATCCACTATGATAAGGATCCCTATGTATAAACCTGGTAAAGAGAAGGCCACACGTATCGAGTTTCGCTCCCCTGACCCGGCCTGCAATCCCTATCTTGCCTTTTCCGTGATGCTGGCCGCAGGCCTCAAGGGTATAGAAAAAGGCTATCCTTTACCAGACCCTATCGAGGAGGATCTCTATCACTTCAGCCCTGAGAAGAGGAAGGAGATGAACATCCAGGAACTGCCGGGCAATCTCTATGAATCCATATTAGAGGTGGAAAAGAGTGAGCTTGTGAGAGAGGCACTGGGCGACCATATCTTCTATAAGTTTATCGAAAATAAAAAGATTGAGTGGGACAGGTACAGAACCCATGTGAGCCAATATGAGTTGGATACGTATTTGCCCAAATTATAAGGAAACCCTGTGATTCAGACAGTAGACCATAGACATTAGACTTATGGGAAAGAAATGTCCAGAGATTATACAAAGATAGAGGGTATCCGTTCACAGTTTATGGTTTGCAGTTAACAGTTGGCAAAAATGCTCCAAGCTTTATATAACAGCGGGCTTA
>PFIF01000175.1 GCA_002782605.1 Deltaproteobacteria bacterium CG_4_8_14_3_um_filter_43_13
AAAAGTTGAATTTTTTCTTTTTCTTATATCGGAGTTCCGGATTTGGTTAAAAGATGTTGACAACCAGCAGTATAGTTCGTTAGTATATTCAGGTAGGCACAGAGGAGCGAGAAGGTACAGAGGGCACAAAGAAAAAATAGAACAGGAGGAAGATTGCAATGCGAAGCGACTTAATGAAGAAAGGATTAGAAAAAGCCCCCCATCGTTCTCTTTTTAAGGCTATGGGTTATACTGACGAAGAAATCGCACGTCCTATTATTGGAGTCGCAAACTCTCAAAGCGAGATCATCCCTGGACACATACATCTCAGAGAGATTGCGGAATCGGTGAAGGCAGGCATCAGATCGGCTGGAGGAACCCCGGTGGAGTTCTCTACTATCGGTGTGTGCGATGGTATAGCCATGAACCATCAGGGCATGAAATACTCCCTTGCCAGCAGAGAACTTATTGCAGACTCTATAGAGATTATGGCATATGCCCATCCCTTTGACGCATTGGTCCTGATACCCAACTGTGATAAGATTGTGCCGGGGATGTTAATGGCTGCATTGAGGCTGAATATTCCGGCTATAGTAATCAGTGGTGGTCCAATGCTTACAGGAAAAAGGAGGGGACAAGATATTGATCTTATTACAGTCTTCGAAGGGGTTGGAGCGGTTAAATCAGGCAAAATGAGTGAAAATGAGCTAAAAGAACTGGAGGATATAGCATGTCCGGGCTGCGGTTCATGTGCGGGGATGTTTACTGCCAACTCCATGAACTGTTTAACGGAAGCACTAGGACTGGGACTTCCAGGAAATGGTACTATTCCAGCCGTTTATGCAGCGAGGCGGAGGCTTGCAAAGCTTGCCGGCAAAAAGATAATGGAACTCCTTGAAAAAAACATAACGCCAAGGAACATAGCTAATATATCAGCCTTCAGGAATGCTATTGCAGTAGATATGGCTTTGGGCTGTTCCACTAATACTGTCTTACATGTCCCTGCCCTCGCCCATGAGGCCAGGTTAAACTTAGAATTAGATGTATTCAATGAAATGAGCAACAAAACCCCTCATTTGTGTAGTCTGAGTCCTGCAGGCCCTCATCGTTTGCAGGATCTAAATGAGGCAGGTGGAGTGCCAGCCGTTATGGCAGAACTTGCCAAACTGGGCTTGATAGACCAGGATGCTATAACCGTTACCGGCAAAAACCTGAGAGAAAACCTAAAAGGTGTGGAAGTAATAGACAAAAACGTTATCAGACCTGTAGAAAATCCATATCATAAAGAGGGAGGCATTGCCATTCTGAAAGGCAACCTGGCACCGGATGGTGCGGTGGTTAAGCAGTCCGCTGTTGCGCCAGAAATGTTGAAAAGCCAGGGTAAAGCCAGGGTGTTTGACTCAGAAGAAGAGGCAGTAGAATCCATCTTAGCTAAGAAAATAAAACCTGGCGATATAGTGGTGATAAGATACGAAGGGCCCAAGGGGGGGCCGGGAATGAGGGAGATGCTTACACCCACATCTGCTATTGCAGGAATGGGGTTGGATAAAGATGTGGCACTTATAACAGACGGCAGATTTAGCGGAGGGACAAGGGGAGCTGCTATTGGCCATATATCCCCTGAGGCTGCGGAAGGGGGGCTTATAGCCTTTGTAGAAAACGGAGATGTAATAGAGATAGACATACCAAACAAAAGACTCACTCTGAGAGTAAGTGATGAAGAGATTGAAAGACGGAAAAGAGGTTGGAAAGCACCAGAACCTAAAATAAAAGAAGGCTATGTTTATAGATATTCGAAACTGGTAACGTCAGCCAGTACAGGGGCAGTCTTTAAGGATAAAATGTAACTACTCAGGCGGATAGACTGAAGGTAGAGACCATATGGTAGAGGAGGAAATCAGTATGGCTATTTTTAGAAGGGTAAAAATGGTGTGGCTATTTGTAATAGTTTTTGTTACCTTCACCCTTGGTTGTGCGACACTCGAGGATCGAGATGCCAGATATGGTTCTAACCCCCCAGTTATCACTGCTGCTTTTGCTAAGGACAGAATTGTGTCTGGAGACACCTGGAAGATTTATGTTAATGCTTCCGATGTAGACGGTGATATGGATAGATTCGTCTGCTCTACACTTCAGGACGGCAGACATCCGTATCCTTTTGATTTGGTTAATATTAAACCGGAGCAAAGGAAGAAGCTCTCCGGTTATTTGTATTTACCCACCTATACCTCTCATCAGGATTTATGGGGTATTCATATTGAATTGTCTCTTTATATAGTTGACAAGGCAGGGCATAAGAGCAATGAGAAGTCCTTTGAATTGAGGTTTGCTTCAAAGGCATCTGATAAAGAGGTGGATCGGACTTTGTTTGACGAGAGACCTCTGGGGCCCATTATGATTAATATAATGAACCTGGACATTGGTTTACCCAATACCCCTGAACAGAACAATTAAAGGGTTTTTGGAGAAGGCCTTCCACGTCGCTATTTTCCAGGTCATTTGAGTAGCCGGCAACATCATAACCGGTTACCACCAATGTTTTAATAACACTATGCATTTCTGGTTGGAAATAGTAGATAGTCAACCATCTCGCAGATAATATGGCCAATGGTTATATGTACCTCTTGAATGCGAGGGGTGCTGTCCGAACCAACGTTTAATAAATAATCTACTATTTTTGCAATCTCCCCCCCGTTCTTGCCGGTTATCCCAACTGTTTTTATACCCATTTCCTTTGCAGCCTGGAAAGCTTTGACAACATTGAGCGAGTTGCCGCTTGTACTAAGTCCGATAGCCACATCTCCCTTTGCTCCCAATGCCCTTATCTGTTTATAAAAAATATCGGAGAAATCTGAGTCATTACCTATGCTTGTAATTACAGAAGTGTCCGTTGTTAAAGCCAGGGCTGGCAAGGGGGGCCTCTCTGTTAAAAAGCGATTTACAAACTCGGCAGCAATATGCTGAGCGTCAGCAGCACTTCCGCCATTGCCAAAGAGGATGATCTTATTACCCTTCTTTATAGCCTTGGTAATTACTTCGACTACAGATATTATCCTGTCAACATTTTCCTTAATAAATCTTACCTTTAAATCGGCACTGTCCACGAAGCTTTGGACAATCTTATCCTTCATATAGTACCTTCTAGCATTCAATACCTAATTACCGAAGTCTGACCCCAATTATGACCTATAACATTCTTAAGGAGAAGCTAAATCTTTGCTTGAGTCTTTTTGCCTTAAGGCAGCGTTGGTTGGGCGGCTGCTACGGATTGAAACCGTCACCGAATGATAGTTGTTCAACCGATGGTTTGTTTACTGATATCAGGATTGAACGAGCACTATAAACTATGCCATTACCGCGAATATGTTGAATATTTACTTCGGGATACTCGGTAATAAAATACCGGGCAATCAAGTGATGCCGATGACATTCAGCGGGGTTCTCTTCACTGCACATAATCACAGTTGTTTGCTCGTTAGCTAACTCTAACAATCGCTTGATGCTTCGCACAAACCATGGACGCTTCATAACCTCAGGGTAATCTACTTCATGAAGGTAATCTGCTTCCTCTGGAGGTAACACACGGCTCTTATAGCAAGTAGGGTCTGATGGTCGCCCCCCCAAATACTTACCGGCGTATGCATATTCAATGTTATGGTTAGAAAGGGTGTTTTTCAAACTTTCTTTATTGAACTGAGGATTGTAGCGGCTGTATGGGGCAGTACGTACATCAACCAAGGTCATGATGCCATTGTCTTCTAATAAACGACCAAATTTCTCTATACTATGGCTACTATGGCCGATGGTAAACAATTTCATGCTTGCTCCCCAAAATATTATTCTGTAATTATATTCCTAATTCACATGCAAAATCAAATCTTTTAGATAATTTTTTCAAACACTTGAACGAGTACTAAGTGATGTGATCAATCTCGACATCGCCCCATTTCTCTTTTAGATACTCGGCGACAAGACGACGATGGCAATGATGCGGTTTATCCTCGCTGCACAGTAAGCAGCCGCCATCTAGCACCTCACGTGAAATCTTGTCCTCGATCTGCCGCATTGTCATCAGTTCCAGGAATTGACTCTCATACAATCCCCAGTCGCCTTTACACTTCTTATACGCATCCAGAATGTCTTGTGTGGGCGCAAGGTTAGGAAGATGCACATAGTCGATGTTACAGATGACCTTGGTAAAGTAGCGAAGGTCATCCCGCTTGGTAAAGCCAGCAAGCTGTGAAACATTGTTCAGTCGTACATCCACTATACGCTTGACACCTGCGAGCTGTAGCTTAGTGAAAAACGATTCGGCTGACTTTTTAGTAAAGCCGATAGTAAAGATTTTCATCTGAATATCCTCGCGATTGGCTTGTCCCCTTCGTAAAAAGCCTTACCTTTTTCGTAAGTGATGTGCTTACCTTCGATTCTGTAGGCTTCCTCAATCACATGTCAAGATTGCTTACTGATGACTGCAGCCACAAGTTTGTAACACCAACCATCTGTGTATGGCTCACCTAGGCTTATGCAAAGGTAGGTATCGATCAAAGGGTAGCAACCGTCAGCTTTGGCAAGAAACGTTTGCTCTGCAACGGGGTCGGTGACGACCAGAATGTAGTTGAAGCCCTGGTACATGAAGTGAGCCCGTATGCGCCTTCTCGGATTGCCGAACTCCACACCTTCTGTCTGAACATGTACAACCAAATTGTCAGGTTCAATGAGCACCAGCGAGTTAGTCATTTTGGAAGCGAGTTCCAACCTGACGCGGTCGTTTAAACCATAATAGGTAGAGTCGCCGTTGGACCAAAGTGGGACAGGATTATCAACAAGGTGCTTGAGCTCCATCCAGGGTAGATCGCCTGTCTTCTCCCAGTAGCACCCAGCATCAATTATGTGGTTCTCGGTCTGGTGAAGCGAGGGGGCGGCTGCGATCATCGGAATGTCAATTATGTCCAGAACCCGTGGATCCTGACCGTTCTCGAAACGACGTTCCTCCTCAGACACTTCAGCGGAGGGACGTGCGCTTATTGGTCGAATCCAAGAGCCATATCCATATGGGAGAACTTCTTTGCCAGCGATACATCTGCCGGATTGCTTCCGAGAGTTTGCCATGCAGATAATTTTTTTGACGTAATTCATCGTATAAATCCCTCTAAACTGCAAACATGAGAATTGTTTCGCAAAGTGGTTTTTCGACAGGCTCAACGAGAAGCATTACAAGTGTTGGGCATCATTCATGCATATTCGTAAACAGGGGGGCTCAATCACTCTGGCTGGCTTCTTCCCCCCTTGATCAAATCTTGGATATGTTCCACGGTATCAGGGGAAAAGAATTGCTTTCCAGTTTCCCTGCATACACGGGCTGGCACATGCTCAATATAGAATTTTCCGCCGTGAGTCAAAGTATACGTGACTTCTGTTTCAGTAATGCCCATAATTTCATTCCACTTCATTGTTATTTTTAGGTCAACTTGTCCTTACCTAATGCGGAGATTCAGTGTGTCCACCTCACACTCTTAAGTAGAAGCTAAATCCCCACACCAATTCATTGGTATTGGGGATAAATCTTTACTTAACTCTTTTTGCCTAAAGGTAGTGACTGGTTAGGCAAATATATGTTTCCTTCTTTCAGCGTCAGCCCCTCTTAATTACGAGTTGAGCATGAGGTTCGCCGGGCTATACGCCAAACGAACACCGCTGCGATAAACATCACCAGTCCAACGCCGAAGCTATGTGGATGTGTTCCGATAAATCCACCTACAAGCGCGAGAACGCCAAACACAGCAAATGGAATAGAAAGCCAGCTTCGCAGAGAACTAATCTTCACCGCGAGGATGAAAGATACAATCGCAATGATTAACCAAGTTAAGGCTGGCAAAAACGCAGTATTGGGAAAAACTCTAAAGAGACCTCCCATGAGGAGATCACCAGCGGAGCTAAGCGCATAAGCTGCCACCGCAGAAAGAACGAGTGCTAAGATGATTGATGTCATCAGCAAGTTTGCCTTTAAGACTGTCTGCACTGGTGTTATGCGTGGGAACAAAAGGCGAGATTCCTTCACTAAAGAACGTGAAGTTGCCTGAAGATTTACATAATGATCATCAAATAACGATTTGCGATCGACCACAATATTACCAAACGAAGCATTCCAAAACATTACCCCATTAATCTCACTTTCAGCCCAGCCGCTTCTCTCATACGAAGTCATCAAAAAAGACGGTAGATTCTTTCCTGAGGATGGTGTTCCATATTGTTTGGAGCAATACCTGATTGTTTCTAAATAGACCATATCTGTCATAGAAGCATTATCTGATATGAACTGAGCTGAGAGCTTATAAACGTGATGGTTTGTGACACCGAGAACCATATCCCATGAATAACCAAGAAAAATGGCGTCTGGTGCACGCAATATTTTCTCACCTTGAAACATTTTGGGAAGAGCCTTATATTCAGGTTGCGAAATCTCCATTAAGTGAGAACAATCGGAAATATTCTGGCCAAGAAAATAATCACCAATTTGCATAAGTACCATCCTTTAACCCAACGAACCTGTAGAAAAAGTCCTTTGGCAGAGAATTAGTTTCCCGATCACTTAGACTTTTTCAGGCTGTTAATGTAACTGGGCCGGTTTTCTCTCGGGCCAACCATTAGTGCCGTTGTTTTAATTCATGACGTTCAACTGAGTCTTCCAGTCGGTTGGGAATATCCTCGGCATCAGGCAACCTGCAAAACCTGCTTTTCAAACCCAATAATATCAGAATACTGTTCTACGACATCATCCCTGACCACAAAGCCGCATTCTGCCAGATAATCTTCGAATGTTCCCATTTCTCTCATCTCGGCAAACTGAATCTTTACAACTTCCATCAGGTTTTCTTTAGCTTTCTCTATAGTTTCTCCCCGAGCTACGATATCAAGCTCCGGTATTCTGGCGACAATCCATTTCTCCTTTTGCCATAATTCAATTGTTACTTTTAACTTCTGTATATCCATTTGTCCCCCTCTTTAACACATTTTACGAAAACTATATAAGAGGGTGGCTATGTCTGTCAAGGTAATTTTAAGATCCGGCAGATCGCTATTTCAGCAACATTGCAAAACCGCTCACTGAAACTCATGCAGCCATTTGAAAGAGTTTTCCAACTCACCGGATGCGGCGGTTTCCAGCAAATTAATGAGCAACAATAACAGCAAATTTAAACTAACCTAGAAATGCCTTGACACCTGATTTTTAATTGGGTATTTTTATTCTTGTCAGTACTTATTCAGTTAGGCGGCAAGGTTAGGGTTCAGTAGGAATTCGCTCTCAGGGGACTCCTTCAAAGCCTTGGCAGGTTGCGAAAGGTCTAAGAAATAAGATGGAAGAGGTTAAGATTCAGATAAAAAGGCTGAGAGAGGATATGGATAGAGACATACCTCTGCCCCGATATATGACAGAGCACTCAGCCGGCATGGACCTTTATGCCTCGATCGACCAGGATGTTCTCATCAGACAGGGAGAAAGAAAACTAATACCTACAGGTGTTGCTATTGCAATTCCCAAAGGCTTTGAAGCTCAGATCCGCCCCCGCAGTGGATTGGCTTTCAAGAATGGGATAAGTCTGTTAAATTCCCCTGGCACTATAGATGCAGATTATCGAGGAGAGATAGGAGTTCTGCTTATAAACTTTGGTAGTGAGCCCTTTGCCATAAAAAGAGGGGACCGGATAGCTCAAATGTTGATAAATAGGGTTTGCCGTGCCTCTCTCGAGCTTACTCAGGAACTTGATACGACAGAGAGAGACTCCGGAGGATTTGGGCATACTGGGAGATGAAGTGGTGTCCGTTGATGGTTGTAGGTTGTCCGCTGAAAGGATTTGAAAAAAGGGTAACATGATTGTTAGAACTCAGCACAGGGGCTGGTAGTGAAAGAGATATATAAGAGGATGATGAAGGAGTCAAAAAGAATAGCCTTAAGTTCTAAACGCCCCAGTTTCTATATAGAACACGAGGGACCTCTTTTAATGTCAAAGGAGATATATAATAGCAATGCAGAGGTGTTAAAGTGCCGTGACATGGTGGTCAAACAATTAGTAAACAACATTGGACATGGCATAAAACATGCCGAGAAGGTAACGATTGATATTGGTGCCCTTGTCTTTATTGAAGGAGAGAGGCAGTCTCTGGGATCAGATCGGATCAAAAAAGCAATTGTCGTTGCCCAACTGTCGGGTTTGCTGCACGACATTAAGAGGAAGGAACCCAATCACGCCAGCGCCAGTGCTAAAGAGGCAAGAATCAAACTCAGGGATTTTTCATTAAAAGAGAGAGAAAAGGAGATTATAGTTCAGGCTATCTCAAATCATGAGGCATTTGTTGAACCGAAAAAGATCTCGACACCTATAGGACAGATTATCAGCGATTCTCTTTACGATGCCGATAAGTTTAGATGGGGGATAGACAACTTTACGGAAACCCTTTGGTACATGGCAGATTTCCGAGGGACCCCTATTGAGCTGATAGTTGAGCACTTCCCCAGGGGATTGAAAGGGATCATAAAAATAAAAGACACTTTCAGAACTGATACCGGGAAAAAGTACGGGCCAGAATTTATTGATCTGGGATTGGAAGCAGGGGAAAAGATATATGACTACTTACTCAGGTTGATAAGATGAAGGACAAGATTAGAAGAGCCCTCTCTCAGAGAACAAAAAAGACCATCGTTGATGATAACTTTAAGCCTTCGGGAGTGCTTCTTCCCCTCTTTTACAAAAATGATAAGTGTCACATCTTGTTTACAAAGAGAACGGAAGATGTGCAACATCATAAGGGGCAGATTTCTTTCCCAGGAGGGGCTTATGATGAAGGGGATGAAACGCTGATGGCTACTGCCCTTAGGGAGTGCTATGAGGAAGTAGGCATCAAGAGCGAGGATGTGGAAATACTGGGAGAATTGGATGATGTGGTGACTACAACAAGGTTTGTTATTTCCCCATTTGTGGGTTTTATACCGTATCCATATAAATTCAATATGAATGCCAATGAGACAGATGAACTCATAGAGGTGCCAATACAGGCTTTATTAGATGAAAAAATATACAGGGAAGAACTTATGATTCGTGAAGGTAAGCCTTGGCCGGTTTATTTCTACCACTACAACAGCCATGTTATTTGGGGGGCTACTGCCGGGATATTGAAACAGTTTCTGGATCTGGTTTTTTAAGGGTAGATGTCAAACTTATACTCCATATCTAACTCATTATTACAGTAACCTGAATTGGGTAGTGCCCTTTCCACATAGGAATGTTTATCTAAGAGAGGAGAAGGAATGGGAGAAATAATCGAACCTTTTGAATTTAAACAATGCACAAACATCTTAAAATCCACAGGTAAAAAGGCCAAAAATCTCCGAGAACTAAGAGATGTAATAGCCACAGTAAGTAATGAGTGCATATTTCATCATACCTACCACTATTTTTTAAAAGGCCACATTCTTGAATACACCAGTGACTTTGCACATTGGGCAGGAGAGAGCCTTGAGGAAAGGGCATTGGCGGAGCAACTTTCAAATATAGACCCATATGACTTTAAAGATATTAGTGATTTGAGAAAAGAACTACTGAAGGCAATAGATGAAAGAGATATGGACTCACGCAGGGCTATATTGGTATCAGTGTTGACAGGCTTGAATATACAAATGCCCCGATCAAGAGACTCCAGGCCATTAACCTGTTTTTTGAAAGATATGAAAGATTCAGGAGAAAATTCACATTTATTCAGATTGCCGTCCCAACGAGGATAAAGGAACCATGCCTTAGCTATAGAAAGGCTGTTGTGGAACTTGTCTCAAAAGTTAATGAAAAATATTCAGCGGCAGGCTGGAGGCCGATAATTTACATTGATACAAAGGTTGAACATAAAGACCTTGTCGCCTATTACAGGATGGCTGATGTCGCTACAATAAGCTCTGTTTATGATGGGATGAATCTTGTGGCAAAGGAATATATAGCATCACAGGTTGACGAGAGAGGTGGGCTGATTCTAAGCGAACTTGCAGGAGCGGCAGACGAACTGGAAGGGGCAA
>PFIF01000203.1 GCA_002782605.1 Deltaproteobacteria bacterium CG_4_8_14_3_um_filter_43_13
GGCCACGGGGATTAATGCCAAATCCCAAGGTTGGTACTGTAACTTTTGATGTTGCCCGTGTGGTTAAAGAGTTAAGAGCAGGGAAGGTTGATTTTAGGGCTGACAAAACAGGCATAGTTCATGTGCCTGTTGGAAGGGTCTCTTTCAGTCTAGAGAAGATATTGGATAATATTATATCACTTCTCGATGTTATAATTAAAGCAAAACCACCTTCAAGTAAAGGAGTGTATTTGCGTAGTGTAGTCCTTGCTTCAACCATGGGCCCTGGAATAAAGATCGACCCTCTGCATGTTAGAGGGAGGTTAAAGTAAGATTAGAGGGATAAAGTCCAGATCCTTAATTATCATAGCCTCTGAATCTACCAGAGGTTTTTATTTTGTTTTTAATCCTTACTCAAAAAGGAGGGTTGGATACCGTTGAATAGAAAATTGAAAGAACAAATTATTCCAGAGCTTAACGGGAAATTTCGAAAAGTAAAGGTTGCTATTCTTACAGACTATTGCGGTCTGAATGTAGAGGAAATAAATAGGCTGAGAAGGGAGCTTCGAAGCGAAGCAATAGAATATAGAGTTGTTAAAAATAGTATTGTAAAACTTGCCGCTAAGTCTACAGAGTTAGAGTTACTGGATGATTATTTTAGTGGTCCTACTGCGATTGCTATTAGCTATGATGATCCTCTGTCTCCTGCAAAGGTTTTAATAAAATTTAGCAAGGATTATCCAAAGCTAGAGATTAAATCTGGAGTGTTAGATGGTAAAGTTATAACAGCCGATGATATTAAATTACTTGCTGAGATTCCAGGCAGAGAGGCACTGCTGGCACAGATGCTATCTCTATTTGCTTCGAGTCAAACGAGCCTGGTACAGGTCTTAAATGGGATACTCTCAAAATTTATTTGTGTACTAGAAGCGATTAAAGAAAAAATAAAATAACAGTTGAAATTAAATTAAAACTAGGGGGGATTAAGATATGGCAAAAGTTACTAAAGAAGATGTTATTGATTTTATAGAGAATATGACAGTTCTGGAACTTTCGGGGTTTATAAAAGAATTGCAAGAGAAATTTGGTGTTTCAGCTTTAGCCCCAGTTGCTGTTGCGCCCACCGGTCAGGTGCCGGCCGAAGCAGCCGCTGAAGAAAAAACTGAGTTTAATGTAATACTAAAAGCGGTGGGGGATAAAAAAATTCAAGTTATTAAAGTGGTTAGGGCACTTACAGGACTGGGGTTAAAAGAAGCTAAGGACTTGGTTGAGAGTGCACCTAAATCTGTTAAGGAAGGGGTTCTTAAAGCAGAGATTGAGGATATTAAGAAACAATTAGAAGAAGTAGGAGCTACTGTAGAGATTGAATAGACCATTGTTCGGGAGTCGTAAATAAAATAAAACCGATTTCCGATTTTGTGGGCAAAACAAAAAATACCTTTAACTTCAATAAGTTGTATAGATTCCGAGACGCTTGCCGGCTTGAGAGGAGTTAATATGGGTCGCTCAGTATCATTGAATACCCGTATGATACGAAAAAATTTTACAAGGATCCAAAAGATTATTGATATTCCGGACCTTATAGATATCCAAAAGAGGTCTTATGAAAGATTTTTACAAAAGGATATCGACCCTGATAAGCGTGAGGATATCGGGCTTCAAGAAGTGTTTAAGAGTGTTTTTCCAATAAGAGATTTCAACGGGACTTCATCCCTGGATTTCGTGAGTTATGATATGGGAGAACCGAAGTATGGGGTGGATGAATGTCGTCAGAGGGGAATGACTTATGCCCTTCCCCTTAAAGTTACTGTGCGGCTTGTTGTTTGGGATGTTGATGATGAAACAGTCACCCGAAACATTAGAGACGTTAAAGAACAGGAGGTCTATTTTGGAGAGATTCCATTGATGACTGATAAGGGAACTTTTGTCATCAATGGAACAGAAAGAGTAATAGTTAGCCAATTGCACAGATCCCCAGGAATATTCTTTGATCATGACAAAGGTAAAACCCATGTCAGTGGTAAGTTACTTTATTCTGCAAGGATCATCCCTCAGCGGGGATCATGGATAGATTTAGAATTTGATCCTAAAGATATAATTTACGTACGTATTGATAGACGAAGAAAATTTCCGGCAACTATTTTGATTAAGGCTCTAGGTTATTCTACTGAAGATCTGTTAAATTACTATTATAAGTCTGAAAGGATCATTCTTAAAGGCAATATGATCTATAGAAGTATGGAACCTGATCTTTTAGTAGGGGTTAAAACCTCAGACGATATCATATCTCCTGAGACTAGTGAGATAATTATTAAGAAAGGCAGGAAGATAACCCAGACTGTTGTTCGCAAGCTGATAGATGCCGGAATAAAGCATATTTCTGCTGGAGTTGAAGATATCCTGGGATGTATAAGTTCCCATGATGTAATTGATCCTGATTCAGGGGAAGTTGTACTTAAATGTAACGACGAACTTACCCTTGAGAAATTTAAGGAGATAAAATCCAGAGGGATAAAGGAATTTGACTTGCTTCATATCAGCGATGGAAGCATTGACTTGTCGTTGCGGAATACATTGGCTATTGACAAAATATCTAGCGCCGAAGATGCAATAATTGAGATTTACCGAAGGTTGCGCCCTAGTGATCCACCTACTGTGGAAACTGCCACCGTCTTTTTTAGTAATCTTTTTTTTAATCCTGAGCGTTATGATCTATCAGAGGTCGGTAGATTAAAACTAAATTATAAGTTGGGTTTGAGTATTCCTTTGAAGCATAGGACACTTAGAAGGGAAGACATTCTAGAAGCTGTTAGGGTGCTTGTGGAGTTGAAGAACGGAAAGGGATCAATAGATGATATTGATAACCTGGGGAATAGGAGAGTTAAGTCGGTTGGAGAACTCGTTGAAAACCAGTACCGACTTGGTTTAGTACGAATGGAAAGGGCTATTAAGGAGAGAATGAGTTTGCAGGAGATTGAAACGCTTATGCCTCATGATCTGATTAATGCTAAGCCTGTTTTAGCCGTGGTTAAAGAATTCTTTGGCAGCAGTCAGCTTTCTCAATTCATGGATCAAACGAACCCTTTGTCAGAGGTTACTCATAAACGGCGGCTCAGTGCATTGGGACCAGGTGGTTTGACCAGAGAGCGGGCAGGATTTGAAGTCAGAGATGTACACCCCACACATTATGGAAGAATATGTCCTATTGAAACCCCTGAAGGGCCAAATATTGGTCTAATTGTTTCTTTAAGCACTTTTGCCAGGGTTAATGAATATGGCTTTATCGAAACCCCTTATAGAGAAGTGGCTAATGGAGTCGCAACGAAGAATATCAAGTATCTATCTGCAATAGATGAAGATGATCATATTATTGCTCAGGCTAATGCTCTACTGGATGAAAACGGAAGATTTGTTATGGATGTAATTTCTGCTCGTAAGAGTGGAGAGTTCATTATGATTTCACCAGAGGAAGTTGATTTCATGGATGTCTCTCCTAATCAACTGGTTAGTGTAGCAGCTTCATTGATTCCATTTTTGGAGAATGATGATGCAAACAGAGCACTTATGGGTTCTAATATGCAACGACAAGCAGTGCCTCTGGTGCGTACAGATGCCCCTTTGATAGGAACGGGTATCGAGAGTGTCATTGCTAGAGATTCAGGGGTAACTGTAATAGCGAAGAAAAATGGTGTTGTTGAAAATATAGATTCCTCTCGCATTGTAGTCAGGATTAAAGAAGAAGAAGGAAAAGAAAAAGGAAAAGAGTTAGAGAGTAGTATTGATATCTATAATCTTGTCAAATATCAACGTTCTAATCAAAACACCTGTATTAATCAAAAGCCCCTGGTGAATGTCGGAGATGAAATAAAAAAAGGGGAAATTATTGCAGATGGTACAGCAACATATATGGGAGAGCTTGCTTTAGGACATAATGTTTTGGCAGCCTTTATGCCATGGGGTGGTTATAACTTTGAAGACTCTATTCTGATAAGCGAGAAAGTCCTGAAGGATGATAGCTTTACTTCAATTCATATAGAGGAATTTGAGGTAGTTGCTAGAGACACAAAATTGGGAAAAGAAGAGATTACCAGAGATATACCTAATCTCGGTGAAGAGTCTTTAAAAGATCTTGATGAGAGTGGAATTATTCGTATTGGTGCTGAGGTCGGACCTGGAGACATTTTGGTTGGGAAGATTACACCAAAGGGAGAGACTCAACTCTCACCTGAAGAAAAATTACTCAGGGCAATTTTTGGTGAAAAGGCTAGAGATGTACAAGATACTTCTTTAAGGGTTCCGCCAGGGGTTCAAGGGACAGTAATTAATGCAAAGGTATTTTCAAGACGAGGGGTAGAAAAGGATGAGAGGACAAAATATATTGAGAATTCTGAAGTATTAAGACTACTAACTGACCAGGAAGATGAGATTAGTATCCTCAAGGATTGTGCTGTTCAAAAAATCAAGAAGCTCTTGATTGGAAAAACCTCTGCTACGAAATTAACAGTTGATAAAGAAGGTACTGTTTTATTAAAGAAAAGACAGGTTATTACTGAAGGAGATATTCTTAATATCCCTGTTGCTAAATGGAGGGATGTCTCAATCGTTGACGGTAAAGATATTGAGTCTGAACTTGATAGGATCATAGAGGTTTTTAATGAGCAAGTTGATTTAGTGAAATTGGTATTTGAACAGAAGATCAGCCGGATAACAAAGGGTGATGAGTTACCACCCGGGGTCATCAAGATGGTAAAAGTTAATGTTGCTGCCAAGAGGAAGCTGTCTGTTGGTGACAAGATGGCAGGTAGACATGGAAATAAGGGGGTGCTTTCCAGGATTTTGCCAGAGGAAGACATGCCCTATTTAGAAGATGGGACTCCAGTTGATATAGTACTTAATCCCCTGGGGGTTCCTTCAAGGATGAATGTTGGACAGATTTTAGAGACTCATCTGGGCTGGGCTGCCAAGGGATTAGGTAACTGTATAAATGAATATCTTGAGAAAAACTACAGTGTTGATGCAATAAGATCAAAAATCAAGGAGATATATTCATCCAAGGAATTCGATCAGATCATTGATGATGCCTCTGATGAAGAGATAATTGAATTGGCAAAGAAGCTTAGAAATGGAGTATATATGGCCTCTCCGGTTTTTGATGGAGCCTCGGAAGATGAGGTAAAAAAATCCCTTGCCTTAGCTGGGTTACCTGTTTCCGGCAAGACCATACTTTTTGATGGGAGGACAGGAGAAGCCTTCGATCAAAAGGTGACTGTAGGAATGATCTATATGATGAAACTACACCACTTAGTGGATGATAAGATTCATGCCCGATCTATTGGACCATACTCCCTGGTTACTCAACAACCGCTTGGAGGAAAGGCTCAGTTCGGTGGACAGAGGTTGGGAGAGATGGAGGTTTGGGCTCTTGAGGCGTATGGTGCTGCGTACTGTTTACAGGAGTTTCTTACAGTAAAATCTGATGATGTGTGGGGAAGAACTAAGACCTATGAAACCATAGTCAAAGGTGGGAATGTTCTGGATTCGGGATTGCCTGAATCATTCAATGTCTTGGTCAAAGAGCTTCAGAGTTTAGCGTTGGATGTGGAGTTAGTTGAGGAGCAGGGAGTGTGTAAGTCGTAAACAAAAAAACCAATTCACAATTCACAACTTACGACTTACGATTCACGATCTAAAATGGTATACGTTCACAGTTTACGGTTTGCAGTTAACAGTTGGCAAAAACTTGAGTCAAAGATGTAATTATGAATTCTTCATTAAATACAAACCGTAAACTATAAACTGAGAACAGTGAACGGTTACCTAAAATGCAGGAGGGTTGAGTGTGAAAGACTCCTTTGGAATTTTTGAAAACCCCCAAAGCCCATTGAGCTTTAGCTCTCTAAGGATATCCTTGACTTCGCCAGAAACTATCAGAAGCTGGTCACATGGAGAGGTTAAGAAGCCTGAGACCATTAATTATAGAACTTTTAAGCCAGAAAGAGATGGCTTATTCTGTGCCAAGATTTTTGGCCCTACTAAAGACTATGAGTGTAATTGTGGAAAATACAAGAGGTTAAAACATCGTGGTGTTGTCTGTGAAAAGTGTGGAGTTGAAGTTATTCAGTCGAAAGTTCGCCGAGAAAGATTGGGACATATAGAACTAGCATCACCAGTTGCCCATATTTGGTTTTTAAAGAGTCTTCCGAGTAGAATGGGTGCTTTGTTAGACATGACTCTGAGAGAGATAGAGAAAATTCTATATTTTGAGTGTTATGTTATTATAGATCCTAATGATACCCCGTTGAAAATAGGGGAGTTGTTAACGGAAGAGAGATATCGAAAAGCTAAAAGGGAATATGGGGATAGTTTTTCTGCTGGCATGGGTGCAGAAGCTGTCAGGGAACTATTGAAGAATATAGATGTAGATAAGCTTTCCGAAGAGTTGCGCCTGGAGATGAAAAGTACTACCTCAGAGACAAAGAGAAAGAAGATTGCCAAGCGATTGAGGGTAGCAGAATCTTTTAAAAATTCCGGCAATAAACCTGAATGGATGATATTAAAGGTTATACCTGTTATCCCGCCTGATTTGAGGCCATTGGTTCCGTTAGACGGTGGGCGATTTGCTACCTCAGATCTTAATGATCTCTATCGTAGAGTTATTAACAGGAACAACAGGTTAAAAAGGCTTTTGGAACTGGGTGCCCCCGAGATTATTATTAGTAATGAGAAGAGAATGCTTCAGGAAGCTGTTGATGTTTTGTTCGATAATGGAAGAAGAGGAAGGGCCATTACTGGAAGAAACAAGAGGCCATTAAAATCTCTGAGTGACATGCTTAAAGGGAAGCAGGGGAGGTTCAGACAAAATCTCTTGGGTAAACGCGTTGATTACTCTGGCCGTTCAGTTATTGTTATTGGTCCAGAACTAAGGCTGCACCAATGTGGACTTCCCAAAAAGATGGCGTTAGAGCTTTTTAAACCATTTGTTTATAACAAATTAGATGAAAAAGGGTATGTTAATACCATTAAAAGCGCAAAGAAGATGGTTGAAAAAGAAACGCCAGAGGTGTGGGACATTCTAGAAGAAGTAATTAAAGAGTATCCTATTCTTCTAAACCGGGCACCAACTTTACATAGGCTGGGGATCCAGGCATTTGAACCGGTTTTAATTGAAGGTAAAGCCATTCAATTGCATCCGTTGGTATGTGCTGCTTTTAATGCTGATTTTGATGGAGATCAGATGGCCGTTCATATCCCGCTATCCATCGAGGGCCGGATTGAAGCAAGGGCTTTGATGATGTCCACAAACAATATTCTATCCCCTGCCAATGGAAGACCTATAATTGTTCCTACACAGGATATTGTTTTGGGTATCTACTATATGACCCGAGACAAAGACTTTGTTAAAGGTTCAGGTAAGGTGTTTTCTAATCCAGAGGAAGTAAGAATAGCGTATGATTCTTCGGAAATAGACCTCCATGCCAAAATTGTGGTGAGAATAAAGGGAGAACGGATAGAAACGACAGTTGGCAGAATTCTTTTAAAGGAAATAGTTCCTGATGAGATTCCTTTTGGTTCCATTAATAGAGTAATGAATAAGAAGGAACTGGCCAATTTAATCGACCAGTGTTACAGATTATGTGGTAGCAAGAAGACCGTTATTTTAGCTGATAGATTGAAGGATTTGGGATATCAGTTTGCTACGAAAGCTGGAATTTCTATTTCAATTGATGATATGCTTATTCCTCCCAATAAAGCAGAGTTTCTGGAGAAGTCCCATAACGAGGTCCGTGAGATTGAAACCCAGTATACCGAAGGACTTATAACGGATGGTGAAAGGTACAATAAGGTAATTGATATCTGGGCGCAGGCTACGGAGAAGATTGCTGATGATATGTTACATGAGCTCGGTACGGAAGAGATAATTGGGGCTGATGGTAAAAAGAAGGAAATCCCCAGCTTTAATCCCATATTTATGATGGCAGATTCTGGCGCTAGAGGAAGCGCACAGCAAATCCGACAGTTGGCAGGTATGAGGGGATTGATGGCAAAACCATCCGGAGAGATCATCGAAACACCGATTACGGCAAATTTTAGGGAAGGGCTAACTGTTCTACAATACTTTATATCCACTCATGGGGCTCGTAAAGGTCTTGCTGATACAGCTTTAAAAACTGCCAACTCAGGGTATCTTACTCGTAGGTTGGTAGATGTGGCACAGGATGCTATTATAACTGAGGCTGATTGTGGGACTCTGGATGGAATCTATGTTTCTTCCCTGGTGGAAGGTGGAGAGATTATTGAACGAATGAGTGATCGAATATTAGGTAGAGTTGCCTTAGATAATATAAAAGATCCTTTTACAGGGAAAATACTAGTAGATGCCAATCAAGAGATTGATGAAAATCTTGCTAAAAAGATTGAAGAAGCTGGTATTGAAAGGGTAAAGATTCGTTCTGTTTTAACCTGTCGGTTAAGTAATGGAATCTGTGTGGAGTGCTATGGCAGGGATCTTGGGCGTGGGAAAAAAGTCAATCTGGGTGAGGCTGTGGGGGTAATTGCCGCCCAATCCATAGGAGAACCTGGAACCCAATTGACCATGAGGACCTTCCATATTGGCGGAACAGCCAGTAGACGTGCCGAGCAAAGTACCCTTGAGTCAAGGACTGAAGGGAAGGTCAAATTCATAAATTTGAGTGCTGTTAGAAATAAAGAGAACAACTTAGTAGTAATGAATCGTAACGGTATGATTACGATACTTGACAATGATGAAAGAGAAAGAGAGCGGTACTCTCTCATTTATGGTGCAAAACTTAAGATTGAAGAAAAAGAGGCAGTAAAGCCAGGACAGCTCCTTGCAGAATGGGATCCATATACCACACCTATCTTAACAAAGGTTTCCGGGACTGTTAAATTTGGGGATATAATAGAAGGTGTTACTATGCAGGAGCAGGTAGATGAGGTTACTGGCCTTTCTAGAAAGGTGATTGTCGAATCAAAGGACCCTGATGCCCGTCCAAGGATTTCTATTAAAAATGAAAGTGGCCGTACTGCGAAGTTACCTGGATCAGAATCCCCCGCAACATACCTTCTTCCGGTCAAAGCAAATATTATAGTAAATGAAGGGAATCAAGTAAATGCTGGGGATGTTATTGTCAAAATTCCCCGAGAGACTACCAAGACAAAGGATATAACTGGGGGATTACCTAGGGTTGCTGAGTTGTTTGAAGCGAGGAAACCTAAGGAATATGCTGTAATATCCGAAATCGATGGTATTGTTTCCTTTGGTAAAGATATCAAAGGGAGGAGAAGGGTTATAATTACTCCAGAAATTGGTGAACCTAAAGAATACCTGATCTCTAAAGGGAAACATATAAGTGTTCATGAAGGGGACAGAGTAAGGGCAGGAGAGCCTCTTATGGATGGTCCGGCGAATCCTCATGATATTCTATATATCCTTGGAGAGAAAGAACTGGCAAGGTATCTGGTTGATGAAGTACAAGAGGTTTATCGTCTCCAAGGTGTGAAGATAAATGATAAGCATATCGAAGTAATCGTCAGACAGATGCTTCGTCGAGTTAGGATAAAAGAGGTCGGAGATACAGATTTTCTGATCGGAGAACAGGTGGAGAGGTATGTGTTTGAAGAGGAAAATGAAAAAGTAAAGACAAAAGGAGGTAAACCGGCTATTGCTGAACCTCTGCTTCTTGGAATCACCAAGGCTTCGTTGAGCGCTGATAGTTTTATTTCGGCAGCTTCTTTCCAGGAGACAACAAAGGTATTAACCCAAGCCAGTATTGAGGGGAAATGTGACCGTTTGAAAGGTTTGAAAGAGAATGTGATTATGGGTAGATTGATTCCTGCTGGCACAGGTTTCCCAGGATACAGAAATTTGAAGACAGAAGTTGTGAATGGTGGAGAGGAAATTTGTGTGGAAGAAAAATAGTTAGCAAATAAAAGCAAATAAAAAGCTTGACAAATAAGGCGATTATTGAGAATATACCCAATTTTATGGTTAACAATTTTGATGAAGTCGTAAAAAGTCAAAAATCAGACGGCACAGTAAAAAGCTCC
>PFIF01000019.1 GCA_002782605.1 Deltaproteobacteria bacterium CG_4_8_14_3_um_filter_43_13
GCAGCTCTCTCCAGTAATCTTGAGTGCAAATAGAATATGTCTCCGGGATATGCCTCCCTTCCCGGTGGCCGTCTTAAAAGAAGCGACATCTGTCTATAGGCAACTGCGTGTTTAGACAGATCATCATATATTACCAGGGCGTGTTTGCCGTTGTCCCTCAAATATTCCCCCACAGCGCAACCCGCATACGGGGCAATAAACTGTAAAGGTGCCGGATCAGACGCTCCTGCAGCGATTACAGTTGTATATTCCATGGCGCCAAACTTGTCTAATGTGTCGACAACCCTGGCTATAGTTGACTTTTTTTGTCCTATTGCAACATAGATACAAAAGACATCCATACCTTTCTGGTTTATAATAGTATCAATTAGCACGGCTGTCTTGCCGGTTTGCCTGTCACCAATAATGAGCTCTCTTTGCCCCCTGCCAATGGGTATCATAGAATCAATGGCCTTAAGGCCTGTTTGTAAGGGTTCCTTAACCGGCGTTCTGGCAACAACGCCGGGTGCCTTTGCCTCTATAGGCCGGAACTCCTTTGTTTCGATAGAACCCTTGCCATCTAAGGGCTGGCCAACAGCATTTACAACTCTTCCTATAAGAGCTTCCCCTACTGGTACTTCTGTTATCCTGCTTGTTCTTTTTGCCGTATCTCCCTCTTTAATGTGTATGTCTTCCCCCAGGATGGCTATCCCAACATTGTCTTCTTCCAGGTTTAAAACCATACCGTAGATTTCTCCCGGAAACTCTATTAGTTCCCCTGCCATAGCATTTTCCAAACCATATACCCTGGCAATCCCATCCCCTACTGAGAGAACAGTGCCCGTTTCGCTAACGTCAATCTCTCTGTCGTATTCCTTTATCTGCTTTTTGATTATTTCGCTTATCTCCTCCGCTCTAATCTGCATTTAACCCCCTTCCCCCCTTACTATTGATTTCTTTATCTTTTCAAGCTGTGTCCTGATACTGCCGTCAAAGACAACATTCCCTAACTTTGTTATTACACCACCGATAATAGTTGGGTCCTTTTGTATTTCTAACAGAACTTCTTTCCCAGAGTGTCTTTCCAGAGACTCTTTAAGTTTGGAAACCGGCTCTTCGGGCATATCTTTTGCCACAATGACTTTGGCTCTTACCCTGCCAACAATCTGGTCGTGTATCTCCCCGTACGTTTTAAAGATATGGGGAAAGAACTCTATCCTCTTCTTGTCTATCAGAAGATTAAAAAAGTTCTCGACGTTTTTTGAAACGTCAAGTCGTTTAAAAACTTCCTTAAATATCCCTTTTCTGTCCTTTGTTGGATATGCAGAGCTATATAGAACGTTTCTTAGTTCAATGTTTTCATCCAGAGTATTTTTTACTTTTGTGAGTTCGGTCTCGAACCTTTCACAACTGTTTTCCTCTGCTCCAATGCTGATTAGTGCTTCCGCATATCGTCTTGTAATACTAGTGCTTATCAATTTAACTTTGCCACCTTTTCTATGTATTCTTTTATAATCCTCTCGTTATCATTATCATTTTGCTTTTTACTTATTAGGTCTGCTGCCATTTTAAATATTAACTCGGCAAACTCTTTTCTGATCATCCCTTTTGCTCTTGCTACTTCCTGCTCTATTGTTTGGACGGCCTGTCTCTTTATCTTTTCTGCCTCTTTTTTTGCGCCTTCTATGATCCTCTCTTTTTCGGCTAAACCTTCTCTTCTAAAAAGCTCTGCAATGTTTTCTGCCTCTTTGTCTATATTTTGCAGTTTTTCATTTAATTCTTCATACTTCTTTTCTGCTTCCTTCTTTATTGTCTCTGCTTCTCTTATGGCATTTTCTATACTTAAGCTTCTACTTTTGAAATAGGTTTTTATGCGATCTGCTAGAAGTTTATAAAGAAGTGCAACCAGAATTGTAAAATTCGTGGCTTTCCATACTAAGCTCCACATCTCCTTCTCCATTACTCTATTCTCCTCCCCAAAACCTTCTCTGCTATATCTCGGGAATTTTCCTCTATTCGTTTCTCCAACTCGCTTTTTACATATTCTATATCCTTATATATCCCCCCCTTCTTCTCTTCTACGGCGTCTTTGGCCTCTTTTACAACGGCCCTTATTATCTTTTTTTCTTCTTCTAAACCATCTTTTTTTAAATGGTCTCTTATTTCTAACGCTCTGTATCTCGCTTCTTTAAGTCCAGCCTCGTACTCCTCAGCCTTTTTTTTGGCATCTTCTTCTGTTTCCTTCCCCTTTTTATTCAAACCCTCCGTCTTTTCCAGCCTTTCATCTAGGGTATTAATAACCGGTTTGAAGAGAAATCTAGTCAACACCCACAAGGCCGTAAGAAAAACTATAATTTGAATAAATAGTGTGTAATTCAAATTTATCAATTCAACCACCTCCTCTCTATCTTAGCATCCTTCTTCTTCTGTTTTCTGTTCTTGCTATCCTTCTGTTGTTGTTCTTCCTTGGTTCTTCCTGGCTAATTCCTTTAAAGATAACCCACCCCTATTTATAATTAGTAGTTTTGGCTCCAAGATCTTAAAAACCCCATCTTTTTTACGCTCTCATTGGCATTATTATGCTTATGTGACTACTATTGCTCGATTTTAATACGGTTGGGCTTAAAGCATCTTTTAACTCTATTAACACTTCCTCTCCATCTAAAACATTCAGGGCTTCAACAAAATAACCCGCATTAAAAGCTATCATTAAATCAGGCCCTCTATAGTCTAACTCCATTTCGTCGTATGCCTCCCCATAATCTGCATTGCTTGCTCTCAATCCTATCTTCCCTGTAGAAATATAAAATTTAACAGGTTTTAATCTTTCTTCAGAAATCAAAGAAACCCTTCTTAAGGAATTTATAAACCTGCTTTTATTGATCACAAACCTTTTATCATTGTCCTTGGGAATCAAACTCCTATAATCAGGAAATTCTCCCTCTAGCAGTCTCATCACCATTGATAGCCGTTCTATCTTAAAAACACAATTGTTATCCTTTATTCCAATATACACCTTTTTGCTGTCCTTATCCTCTTCTAATATCCTCTTGAGCTCATTAAGCCCCTTTCTTGGAAATATAATCCCCTTATCTAATTTAAAATCTTCCATCTCTATATCTTCTTTTTCCATCATAGAAAGTCTATGTCCATCTGTTGCAACCATCCTGATCGTTTTTCCGGTCTTTTCAAAGAACACTCCATTTAGATTGTGCCTCTTTTCATCCAGAGAAGCAGCAAATATGGTCTTTTTAATCATCTCCCTAATCTTATCAATGTCTACCGGAAATAAATTAACATCTTCATGAGTCGGTAAAGAAGGAAATTCTTTGGGATCCATACCAATAAGGTTAAACACAGCTTTTCCACAAACAATCTCTATGCTACCTCCCCCCTGGGCAGATTCTTTCAGTTTTAAAGACACCTTTTCTTCTGGCAGTTCCCTAACTATTTCGAGGGTTTTTTTGGCTAAAAGCACTACCCCTCCCTCTTTTATTGTCTGAACCTCACAATTACCATATATTCCTACTTCTAGATTTGTTGCAGCATAGTCCATTCTGTCTGTTTTTGCATCTATCAGAACGTTTTCTAATATAGACATCACATTTCTTTTTTCAACAATCCCTTGTGTTTTTAAAAGAACCTTTAACAAGTCATCTCTTTTGATTATGATTTCCATTTTTAACAACCTATACTTATTACTACCACTATATATTATATAATAAAAGCAGTAGTAATAGCTGTGAATTTGTTAATAAAGTGGCTAAGAATCGATAATACCTCTACTTTTCCTGTTGATGATAGACAGAAAAGGATTATTTAAGGTTGTGGAAAAACAATCACTCTAATTTAGATTTAATAGAATTAACAGCTTCTTTTATGAAGCTGTCAGATTTGATCTGTTTATCTATCTTATTTACAGCATAAATTACTGTTGAATGATCTTTTCCTCCAAAAGAGACACCAATCTCAGGAAAAGAAAGATTGGTGAGTTTTCTTGATAAGTACATCGCTACTTGTCTTGGCAATGTGAATATCTTTAGTTTTTTATTAGAGTTTAAATCAGAGACCTTAATCTTAAAAAAGCCAGCTACAGCTTTTTGTATAGCATCAATACTAATATCCTTACTCTTGTTTGAAATTATTTCTTTTAAGACTTCCTTTGCGATATTTAAATTTATTTCACTTTCGGTGAGAGAAGCGAAGGCACCTATTCTTATAAGGGAGCCTTCCAATTCTCTAATGTTAGTCTTTATGTTCTCTGCAAGAAAAAAAGCCACATCATCGGGAAGTGGTATATTGTTGGAGTAGGCTTTATTCTTTAAAATAGCAATCTTTGTTTCTGTTTCTGGTGGTTGTATATCAGCAATAAGCCCCCATTCAAATCTGGAACGAAGTCTTTCTTCCAGGGATGGAATTTCTTTTGGAAACCTATCGCTTGTTACAACTATTTGCTTTTGAGATTCATATAGAGAATTGAAGGTATGAAAAAACTCTTCTTGGGTTCTTTCTTTCCCTGCTATAAACTGAATGTCGTCAATAAGTAAAGCCTCTATCCCCCTAAATTTTTCCCTAAATGTTACCATTCTATCATAGCGTATAGAATTAATCAACTCATTCATGAAATTTTCTGAACTTACATAACATATCTGTATAGATTTATTTGTTATAAAGTTTCCTATAGCATTTAATAAATGAGTCTTCCCAAGACCAACACCTCCATAAATAAAGAGGGGATTATATGCCCTTGCCGGATTGGTTGCTACAGCAAGAGAAGCGGCGTGAGCGAATTGATTGCTATTCCCAACCACGAAGTTTTCAAATGAATAGTTTTGGTTTAGGGGATCTCCTATTGATGAACCGCATAAAGGGGGAGATACCTTTGTTGCTACAGATTTATTATTATGGGGGCGGGAGCCCCTTTTTTGCTTAGAGTAAGAAAACTTAAGGGTGTATTCTTTATTGGAAAAAGCAGATATAGTCTCTTTTATAAGAGGCAGGTAGTTTTCATAAAACCAATCCTTAAAGAATTTGTTTGGCACTTCTATTTCGATGGTTTCCTGATCCATAGAGACTAATTTTATAGGCAAAAACCAGTTTTCAAAAGTACGCGGGTCAATATTTTTTTCTATTTTTTCTAATGTGCCCCGCCAAATATCCATAAAAAGAAAACTCTGTTTCTTCCACAGGGTTATCAACACCTGTTAATAGATTTAGAAATACAGCATTGATGAAGTCGTAAAAAGTCAGGAAACTCTCGTTCTTGACATTCCGGCGGAAGCCAGAGTAATGGGATTGGGCATTCCAACAGACTCAAGTTCGTTACTCATAGGTTACCGCTTGCGGTATAAACCAGCTTTTTACGAAGCCGTCAGCATTGGTATAATAAACAAAAGAAATTCATTTATCAAGAATTATTTAAAAGTTTATTAAAGGTTTTTTATAACAACAAATTAAAACAGGAATCTTCTTGTACTAATATTAATGAGGATACCAATCCCCAGCAGAAACGATATGGTAGAGGAGCCACCATAACTCATAAGGGGCAGTGGAACACCAACAACAGGTATGATACCCAGAGACATGCCTATATTGATGAATATTTGCCAGAAGAACATAGAAACTATCCCAAAGGTCAGAAAGGCACAAAAACCCTCTCTTGAATGGGAAGCTATTCGAAGGCCCCAAAGCACAACAAGTAAATATAGAGACACAACCATGAGAGACCCCAGAAACCCCCATTCTTCTGCAAAAACCGAGAAAACAAAATCGGTGTGTTGCTCGGGAAGGAAGAGCAACTGACTCTGAGTTCCTTTTAAGAACCCTTTTCCCCAAAAAGCCCCGGACCCGATAGCAATCTTTGATTGAATTATATGATAGCCAGAACCAAGGGGGTCGAGGTCTGGGTTAACAAAGGTTAAGATTCTCATTTTTTGATAACTTTTTAAATAGTGCCAGAACAGAGGGAGCCCGGCTAAAAACACTGAGGACATTATCAGGATATTTTTCATCTTTATTCCATTGAATAACAAAAGAGACAGGAAGATCAAGATAATAATAAGAGCCGTACCCAGATCTGGTTGAAGAAGAACAAGGACAACCGGCAATGCCAGCATAAGAAAGGGGATAAAAAGACCACGAATTGCTCCCAGACTATAACCGGGATATTTACTAAAGTACTTTGATAATATGAATATTATAGCGATTTTAAAAAACTCCGACGGTTGTAATGAAAAACCCCCCAGTTCAAGCCATCTCCTTGAACCAGAAACGCTTTTACCAAAAGGAATTACCAGGATTAGCAATAAGACCGCAACCGTAAACAAAGGGTAGGCGAAGCGCTCTAACAAACGATAGTCTACACAGAAGGAGAGAAACATTACAAAGATTCCTACAACAATCCAGCACACCTGTTTTAGATAAATCGGCATTCCGCCTGGTTCTTTTCCGGCAAAAGTTGCACTATAGATATTAAATATTCCAATAGTAGCAATGATTATCGTTATTAAAAGAAGAAACCAATCAAAATTTGAGACTAACCTTCGATCAAATTTCATAAAGATTTTTTACCCCGTTAGAAAGTTAAAGACTTTCTAACGGGGTTTACCTTAAAAAGAGGAGTTGTCGTCATTTAGAATTTTAAGAGACCCTTTCAGAATATCCCTGGCAATCTGTGCAGCCTTATTGCCCCCATGCCCCCCATGTTCCAGCAACACCACAATAGCTACTTTTGATTTGTCTTTCGGGGCAAATGCGGAAAACCAGGCATGATCTCTATGCTCAAAAGGAACATATTCATTACTCGAATCTTTTGGCAACCCTACTACCTGAGCAGTTCCTGTCTTTCCCGCAACATCAGCCCCTTCTATCCTGGCCCTCCATCCAGTGCCAAGGCGTTCATTGACCACACCCCAAAGAGCATCTTTTATTAAATTAATGCTGTTGTCAGATACGGGAATTTTTTTCATCTTTTCGGGAAAGAATTCCTTGATAATGTCTCCTCCCGGAGACGTAATTTTTTTTACTATTTGCGGTCGATACAGTATACCCCCGTTGGCCATAGATGATATTAAATTTAAGATTTGAAGGGGTGTAACCAGAACGAAACCCTGTCCAATTGCCATAGACAGGGTTTCGCTTTCTTGCCAGGGAGATTTCAGTGCTTCTAACTTCCATAAGCTTGTTGGAATCAGGCCATGTTTTTCGTTTGTGCGGGAAATACCAGTTGGTTTGCCAAGACCAAATAAAGAGGAATAATATGCTATCCTATCCACTCCTAATCTCTGCCCCACCTGATAAAAGTAAACATCACAAGACTCCACCAATGCCCGGTGAAGATTAACCCTTCCGTGCCCTTTCCTTTGCCAGCATCTGTATGCTCGCCTGCCGAATCTGTAGGAGCCGTCACAGTAAAAGACGGTTTCTGGCGTGATGACTTTTTCCTCAAGACCTGCTATGGCGGTAATTATCTTGTATACGGAACCTGGCGGATATTGTCCTTGAATCGCCTTATTTGCTAACGGATTATTAGGGTTGCTTACGAGGCATTCCCACTCTTTCGAAGAGATTCCCAGAGAGAACATATTTGGGTTGAAGGAAGGACTGCTAGCCAATGCAAGAATATCCCCGGTATTTGGGTCCATTACTATAACGGTGCCTATCATATCAGCGAGAGCCTTTTCTGCAAGTTTTTGAATGTCTAATTCAATAGTTAAGAATATGTTTTCACCAGGAGTTGGCTCAAGTTCACGCAAAACCCTTACTTTTCTCCCGACAGCATCAACCTCAACCTGTGCCCCTCCGTTACTTCCCCTTAAAACGGTTTCATAATCATGCTCTATGCCGTATTTTCCTATTAAGTCCACCATGCTGTATCCATCTGAAACCCTTGTTTTCAATTGAGACTCACTGATTTTCCCCGTGTATCCAATAAGATGAGCTGCTAATTTGTCAAATATGTAAAGCCGCTTGGGCGCTATTTCAATTGTTACTCCGGGGAGATCCAGTTTGTTTGTTTCAAGAATAGCCACCTCTCTATAATCCAGGTTTGTTTTTACCTTTATAGGCTTAAATGGGGGGTTGCCCCGGGACTCTTTTAACTTCGCCTTAAATAAGTCAGCCGTTACGTTTAATAAGTCGCTTAGTTTTTTTATTGTACTTTCCAGGTCATTAACATCCTCGGGTATTATGGAGAGATCAAAAGAAGGATAGTTATCTACCAGAGCCTTACCCTTTCGATCGAATATAATACCTCTTGGGGCGGGTATTTTAACTATTCTTATTCGGTTATTTTCAGAAAGGCTTTTAAATTTCTTTCCTTGGAGTATTTGTAGGTACCATAGTCTAGAGAGGATGATGGTAAAGGCAACTATTGCGAATACAATAGAAAAAAACAGCTTTTTTTTAAATTCTCTTTTATTGTCTTTATCATACAGTAACATTGCTGATTTTTAAATTCTAAGTAACTTAAATCCTGAAACAGATTATAACCACTTGATATTTTAGAACTATTTGTCAAATTACATAATTCTGCCGGAAACAAGAAATGTTACTTTTAAGTTTGATCTCGGCCGCGGCCGGGGAATGCGCTTCTCAGGTATTTAGGCTGAAAGCTGAAGGCTATAAAGCATTTCCAAGGCACGAACCAAACCATTCAAAACCTTCTCGGTTTCTACGACCTTTGTTCAATCAGTTCAGGCGTTTAGGCCAAAGTGTCCTAACGGTCTTCCACCTTCAGTCTATCTACCCGAGCAATTACCTTCAAAGAATCTGCTATTCATCGAGGCTCAAGCAACAATTCTGTTTTGTTCAATATTAAGAATATTAGCGGGCTGAACATACCGGTTAAGATAGCCTGGATGGGAAGAAATCTTACGACAAAAATCCATAGGTTCTCAACAGAGCTGAATACATACAAGGTCGAAAGCAAGAGGATTCCATCAGCAATACTCAGCGTTATTATTAGGATTGTTTGAGAGAGAGCGTTTTTAAGATAGATATTTTCACAGGCCAGTTTTGTCAGAAAGAAAGTCACAATCCTTAGAAAGATGAACAACCCTATTATTCCACCAGAAAGGGTATCTACAAGACAACCCAAGGCGGCGGCTAGAAATATGCCTCTCACCGGCCCTTGAAATATCCCTAGATAGGCTACCATTATTATAATAAAGTCAGGCTTAACGGGAATATGGGAGGAAAAGCTTAAAATTGTAGTTTGTAAGCTTAAAAAGACTATTCCTAACAATAAAAAAACAAAAAAACCTCCCATACCTAACCTTTTAAGGAAACCAGGAGATATGATTATTCAAGCTACCCGAACTTATTTCTCTGATGCGGATTTATCACCGACCACTATGAAGACCTCTTCAAGTTTAGCAAAATCAACACTGGGGGTTACCTCAACATACTGAAACAACCCAGAGCCCTCTCTTTTTATTTTGCTTACCCTTCCCAGAAGCAACCCCTTTGGGAACATTCCCCCTAAACCAGAGGATATAATATCATCTCCCATTCTAACATCATCGGCACGCGATACATATTTTAACTGACATGTCTGATTTACCCTTCCTTCCAGGATTCCCTTAGCCCTGGTCCTTTGTACCATAACATCAATGGCGCTTCTGTGATCTGTTGACAACAGAACCTTGGAGACAGACCTAGAAACCTCTATGACGCGTCCAATCATTCCCTCCGATGTTACTACTGCCATCTTTTTTTCGATACCATCCTTGCTGCCTTTATCGAGAATGACGGTTTTAAACCAACTGGAAGGGTCCTCGCTAATTACCTCTGCAGAGACCATAGAACCCCTGAACTCCTCTTTGAACAGAAGGAGTTTTCTTAAACGCATATTGGCAATAGCCGCTTCCCTTAAACGAAGGTTCTCTTCTTTCAAGGCATTAATGGTTTTGTTTAAAACGGTATTTTCTTTTTTAAG
>PFIF01000127.1 GCA_002782605.1 Deltaproteobacteria bacterium CG_4_8_14_3_um_filter_43_13
GGTTTGAACGGATGAAGAAAACCATCTATATAAACTACTATCTAAGAAAAACCGGTTTTCTGAAGCTAAAAAAGACCCCTGATACAAGCTACGATGATATAGATGAACAAACTAGGGCTTTTGCCCTTGAGCCAAATAGGATTTATTTGAATACAGCTACCAAATACCCTCGAGGCAGCATAAAGGAAAAGGACAGAGAGGCTGTTATTTGTGACTTAATCGATGCCTTTAATGCCTTGGAGGTTGAAGGCGAGAAGGTGATAAATCAAGTCTATCGGAAAGAGGAGATATACAAAGGCCCCCTTCTCGACCGAGCCCCAGACCTGGTTTTGACCTCTAATACAGGGTTTGACCTAAAGGCCCGTCTACAGGCTGAAACGCTTACGGAAACCACCATCTTTACAGGAAAACATACAAGGAATGATGCCTTTCTAATTGTTAAAAGCCCTGATGCCTGTTATGTCCCTGAAAATCCAAGCGTTTTTGATGTGTTCGGTATTCTGGAGAGTCTTGGATAGGAGAGGATATTACACTTTGATAAAAAATTTGCCCTTGACAAGAAATGACCACTCATATATAAAGTTCAAGCTATGAACCACGCTTACGAACAGGAAATCCACTATCGTCTGTTAAAGGTGTTGAGCCAGGATCCCCAGCTAGGTCAGCGTGATATGGCGAAAAGAATGGGTATCAGTCTTGGCAAGGTGAACTACTGTATTTCTGAACTTGCGGCTAAAGGTTTGATAAAGATTACCCGCTTTAGGAGCGCCAAGAACAAAATCCCCTACACTTATGTGCTAACCCCTAAGGGTCTGGAAGAGAAGGGGAGACTGACGCTCAGGTTCTTGGAAAGGAAGCTATTGGAGTACGAAGAGATAAAGAAGCAGATAAGGGAGCTTCACTATGAGGTTGAAGAGGACGGTCTTGACAACCCCGGTAGCGAACTGAGTGCTGTTGTGAAAAGCATTATTTGAGACACAAACAAACGTAACTCAATGTAATTACTAACAATTTATCGGCTAATGGCATGTAACCCAAGGGGCGGAGCTGTATAAAGCTGAAGATCAATGGAAATAAACTAACAAAATTGAGACCACAACCTGCCGAGGTCTTTTATCGTGATCTCCTATGACCTAAAAACTAGTATGGTGTCCCGATATTTGCCCTAAAATGAGTATCTATAACTCAAAACTCAACACTCAAAATCCAAAACATATTTTGGTTACAGGTACGGCTGGTTTTATCGGATTTCACCTTGCAAAGAGACTTTTAATTAGAGGAGATACGGTAGTTGGGCTCGATTGTATAAATGATTATTATGATGTAGAGCTAAAACACACTAGACTCAAAGAGAGTGGCATACAAAGAGAAGACATAGAATACAATAAATTTGCTAACAGCAGAAAATATTCAAATTATCATTTTATCAAGCTTCGTCTTGAGGACAAAGAGAATGTCTCGAGACTTTTTGAGAATGAAAAGTTCAATGCCGTGGTTAACCTTGCTGCCCAGGCCGGCGTAAGGTACAGCCTTGTCAATCCATATGTGTACGTAAATAGCAACATCACAGGTTTTTTAAATATCCTTGAAGGATGCAGGCACTATGGAGTAGGGCATCTCGTTTTTGCATCCTCAAGCTCGGTGTATGGAGCCAACACTAAAATGCCCTTTTCAGTTCATCACAACGTTGACCATCCGATTTCTTTATATGCTGCTACCAAAAAAGCAAACGAGCTTATGGCTCATACCTATTCAAGCCTCTATAAAGTCCCTTGCACAGGATTAAGGTTTTTTACTGTTTATGTGGGCCATGGGGTAGACCTGATATGGCATTATTCCTTTTTACAAAAGCGATACTCGATGGGAAACCTATAGATGTCTTTAACTACGGAAAGATGCAAAGAGACTTCACATATATTGATGATATTATAGAGGGGGCAATAAGGGTGATAGACAGAATACCTGAGCCAAACCCTCAATGGAGCGGAGATACGCCTGACCCATCATCGAGTTATGCACCGTATCAGTTGTATAACATAGGTAATAATAATCCCGTTGAACTGATGAGATTCATAGAGACACTTGAAGACTGTCTCGGCAAAAAGGCGAAGAAGAATTTTCTGCCTATGCAGTCTGGAGATGTCCCTACAACCTATGCGGATGTGGACGATCTGATGAAGGATATAGGATTTAGACCGGCAACAACGATAGAAAATGGGATATGGAAATTTGTCGGTTGGTATAGGGAGTATTATGGTGTGTAGAGTGATATACCACGAAAGTTGGTAATTTTGACATGGATATAACAAAGCAAAAAATATTAGTCACCGGTGCCGATGGATTTATCGGTAGCCATCTGGTGGAAGGTTTACTGGACAAAGGGTGTCAGGTACGAGCTTTTGTGTTTTATAACTCGTTCAATAGTTGGGGCTGGCTGGATACGTTTCCAAAAGAAAAACTGGATAAGATTGAGGTATTTTCAGGGGATGTCCGCGATCCCAATGGGGTGAGAAAGGCCATGCAGGGTATGGACATGGTTTTTCATCTGGCTGCACTTATTGCCATTCCGTTCAGTTATCACTCTCCGGACAGCTATGTAGATACAAACATCAAAGGTACCTTGAATGTGCTTCAGGCGGCGCGCGATACAGCTTGTCACCACGTGCTGATCACATCAACGTCGGAAGTTTATGGAACGGCGCAATATGTTCCCATTGATGAGAATCATCCTTTCCAAGGTCAGTCGCCCTATTCCGCCACCAAAATCGGGGCAGACCGGATAGCGGAAAGCTTCTATCGCAGTTTCAATACCCCTGTGACCATTGTAAGGCCTTTTAATACGTATGGGCCGCGTCAATCTGCCCGTGCCGTCATCCCCACCATTATCACCCAGTTGCTAAACGGCTCGACAGAAATCAGTTTGGGCAGCATTCATCCAACCCGCGATTTTAATTTTGTCAGTGATACCGTGGACGGTTTCATTGCGATTGCAGAGACACAAGCCACGATTGGAGAAGAAATAAACATTGCCTCTCAACAGGAGATTTCCATCGGGCAGCTTGCCCGCGAGATCATTGATCAGATAACCCCAACGGCCAGGGTCATCTCTGATGATATGCGCATACGGCCCGAAAAAAGCGAAGTCGAGCGGCTGCTGGGCAGTAACGAAAAGATTCGCAGGCTAACAGGGTGGCAGCCGGAGTATACGCTGAAGCAGGGAATCCGGGAAACCATCGAATGGTTCAGGGATAAGGAAAATCTGCGACGCTATAAATGGGATGTGTATAATGTATAGTAAGCTTAAGGTTGAAAGCTCAACGCTCAAAGGAAATTAAGGCCGTATCTACTTTCAGCTTTTATCTTTGAGCTAATATCCTAAAATTATGGAAAAATATTGATGTCTGATATATTTGCTCGCATAATAAAGTTTATCAAAGCGCTCTATCCGGCGGAGAATCCAGTACCCCTCCATGCCCCGCGCTTCACCGGGAATGAGAAAAAATATCTGATTGATTGTATTGATACAACCTATGTGTCCTATGTGGGAGAATATGTCGGTCGTTTTGAAGATGCAATGCGGCAGTTCACCGGTGCAAAGTATGCGGTCGCTGTCTCCAGCGGAACCGCAGCGCTTCATGTAGCCCTTCTTCTTGCCGAAGTAGCGCCCGGAGATGAGGTGATAACCCAGCCTTTGACCTTTGTCGCCACAGCCAATGCCATTTCCTACTGCAGCGCGCAGCCGATATTTGTAGATGTAGAACGATCAACCCTGGGACTTGATCCGGAAATACTGAATGATTTTCTTTTAAATAACGGTATTCTGAAGTCAGATGGCAGGTGTTACAATAAAATAACCGGTAAAAAGATCGCGGCGTGTGTGCCCATGCATACCCTTGGTCATCCGGTGCGGATCGATCAGATTATTGAAATCTGTCAAAGATACCATATTCCGGTCGTTGAGGATGCCGCCGAGGCGCTGGGGAGTTTTTACCAGGGGCAACATGGCGGCACGTTTGGGGAGTTGGGCATTTTAAGTTTTAATGGCAACAAGCCGGTGACAACCGGTGGCGGTGGCATGATCATCACAAACGATGAAACCCTGGCTGCAAATGCCAAGCACCTGACCACAACGGCCAAAAAGCCGCATCCGTGGGAATTTTTTCATGATGAGGTCGGCTATAATTACCGCATGCCGAACATCAATGCCGCCGTGGGTTGTGCTCAAATGGAATGCTTTACCGGGGTTTTAGAAAACAAGCGCGCCACAGCGCAGATGTATAACCAGTTTTTTCAGGAGATCGGCATACCATTTATAACAGAACCAGCTAACGCCCGGTCCAATTACTGGCTCAATACCATTGTTTTAAAAGACAGGCAGGAACGCGATGAGTTTCTTGGCTATGCCACTGCAAAAGGCATCCAAGCACGGCCCGTTTGGACACTTATGACCTACCTTCCCATGTATCGTGCTTGTCAGAGCGCATCCATTGAAACGGCCCAATGGCTGGAAGACCGGCTGGTCAATATCCCCAGCAGTATGAGAGTGGGAAGGTGAAAGTTAAAAGCTGAAAGGTCAAAGGGAAAGGGATGGGGATGGGGTATGAAGATTTGGCGGTTTGGAACCGGGCTGTCGATTTTGCTGTGCGGGTGATTGATGCTGTTGAAAATATATCGACAGATAGAAAACATTTCCGATTGCTGGAGCAGATTGAAGCAAGTTCAACAAGCATAGCCATGAATCTGGCAGAGGGCAAAGGCCGGTTTTCCCGGAAAGAATTTATTCAGTATTGCTATATCGCTCGTGGTTCATTATATGAAACAATTACCCTGCTGGAAATTTTTAAACGAAAAAACTGGATATCCGAAGAAACATTCAGCTCATTGAAATCTGAAGGAATCGAAATCGCCTCGATGATCAAGGGGCTGATTAATGCGATAGATAAAAGTTCAAAGGTGAAAGGGTCAAGGGCTAAGGTGAAAGGTCAAAGCTGAAAGCATTGCACTTCTACCTTTTTGCTTTCCGCTTTGATCTTCCGACTTTGAGCTTTCAGCTTCTATCTTTGAGCTATAATTTTTTATGCAAAAAAAATTATATTAATTGGTGGTGGCGGTCACTGCAAATCCTGCATTGACGTCATCGAACAGGAAGGCCGCTTTACCATTGCCGGGATTGTGGATGTGCCTGAAAAAAAGCAGCACAACGTTCTGGATTATCCCATGATCGGTATAGACGCCGATTTAGCGGAACTGATCAAGACTTTCCCCAATGTACTGATTACGCTGGGGCAGATCAAATCCCCAACCCGGCGCATGGTACTTTTTAATGATTTGATGCAGATGGGCGCGTGTTTTCCCGTGATTAAATCCCCCTTTGCCTATGTCTCCCCGCATGCCCAGGTTGCTGAAGGAACCATTGTGATGCACCATGCCCTGATCAATGCAGGCGCGAGAGTTGGCAGGAATTGCATCATCAATACCAAAGCCCTTGTGGAACACGATGCCGTCATTGAAGATCACTGCCACATTTCAACAGGGGCGGTCGTTAATGGAGGGGTAACAATCGGTAGTGGCTCTTTTTTCGGAAGCAACGCCGTTTGTAAAGAATATATCGAAATAGGAGAAAATGCCGTAATTGGTTGTGGTGCAAAAATAACCAAGAATATTCCCTGACTTTTTTGACCTTTCAGCTTCGAGCTTTGAGCTTTAATCTTTGACCTTTCAGCCATGAGCTTTCAGCTTCATCTTTTGTGCTATGAAAAATAAAACCTTCATCATTGCCGAAGCCGGCGTCAACCATAACGGCAGCCTGGATATGGCGTTTCAACTAATTGACGTAGCCGTCGCTGCCGGGGCCGATGCTGTCAAATTTCAGACGTTCAAGGCCGAAAAAGTCATTGCCGTAAATGCACCCAAAGCCGGCTACCAGAAGGAAACCACCGGCTCAGATGAATCCCAATTAGAGATGGTCAAAAAGCTTGAGCTGGATGAAACGGCGCACATACGGCTTTACCAGTATTGCCAAGACAAAGGCATTCAATTTCTGTCAACACCCTTTGATCTGGAAAGCATTGATCTGCTGAACCGCCTGGGGTTGGAAATCTTCAAGATTCCATCAGGCGAGATAACGAATCTGCCCTATCTGAGAAAACTTGGGGCCTTGAAAAAACGGCTGATCATGTCCACCGGTATGGCGGATTTGGGGGAAATCGAGGATGCGCTGAATGTGCTGATCGATTCCGGCACGCCGTTGGGAAACATTACCGTTCTTCACTGCAACACCGAATATCCCACGCAGTTTGAGGATGTCAACCTGAGAGCCATGAAGACGATTGGCCATGCTTTTGGAGTAGCCGTTGGGTATTCTGATCATACGCCGGGTATTGAAGTGGCGGTTGCCGCAGTGGCACTGGGGGCAGCGGTGTTAGAAAAGCATTTTACCCTGGATCGAAACCTTCCGGGTCCCGACCACAAATCCAGTCTGGAGCCTGATGATCTGAAGGCGATGGTGCAGGCGATCCGCAATATCGAAAAAGCTCTTGGCAATGGCGTCAAACGCCCCAGCCCAAGTGAAGTAAAAAACAAGCTCATTGCTCGCAAGTCGCTGGTCGCAACCCAACCAATCAAGACGGGTGAACTGTTCAGTGCCGACAACATCACAGCCAAACGCCCCGGCACCGGCATCTCTCCCATGCGCTGGGATGAAATTTTAGGGCAGGTCGCGCAAAAAGATTACAAGGCGGATGATCTGATATGAGCGGAACCATAAAATTCGAGGACTTGCAGGATCGGATCATTGAGCTCAGGAGCCAAATGGTTTTGCTTGATACCGATGTTGCCGAACTATACGGTGTTGAGACAAAACGCATCAATGAGGCAGTAAAGAATAACCCTGACAAGTTTCCCTCTGGGTACATCATAGAACTTGATAAGAGGGAGTGGGAGTCGTTGAAGTCGAAATTTTCGACTTCAACAAAGGGCGGAAAGGTAAAGCTTCCAAGCGCTTTTCCTGAAAAAGGGCTGTATATGCTGGCGACGATTTTGAAAAGTCCTCAGGCAGTTCAAGCTACTCTGGCGATCATCGAGACTTTTGCAAAAATCAGACAGCTATCAAGAAGCATTCAAGAGCTATCAGCAGTCCAAGACAAGGACAAGCAGAAGGCACTCATGCAGAGAAGTGGAGAGTTGATTGCCGGAATCTTTGATGACGACTTGCAAACGAGCGATACAGAGACATCCATCGAGCTGAACTTTGCGGTTTTGAAGTTCAAGCACACGATAAAGAAGAAGAAAAAATGAGAAAAATCTGTATTGTCACCGGTAGCCGCGCCGAGTATGGACTTCTGCGGTGTGTTATGCAGGGTATCCAGGATGCTCCGAATCTGACCTTGCAGGTCGTTGCCACGGGTATGCACCTGTCACCTGAGTTTGACATGACTATCCAGGAAATCGAGGCTGACGGTTTTGAACCGGATGAAACCATAGAAATACTCCTGTCCAGCGACACGCCAACGGCCATCTGTAAATCCATGGGCCTCGCCTTGATCGGCTATGGCGAGGCGCTCCAAAGACTGAAACCCGATATGGTGGTGGTACTTGGCGACCGGTTTGAAACATTTTGCATGGCCGCAGCGTCACAGGTTTGCCGGATTCCTCTTGCCCATATTCATGGCGGGGAGACCACGGAAGTCACCATTGACGAGGCCTTTCGCCACTCTATTACAAAAATGTCCCATCTGCATTTTGCCAGTTGCGAGGTTCACCGCCAGCGCATCATCCAACTGGGGGAAGCTCCGAATCGGGTGTTCAACGTTGGCGGCCTTGAACAAAGGGTTAATGAGATGGATGCCAAATTATCGAAGAAGATTGACTCTGTAGCTACTGATCTTGCTGCTCATCGGGCCGACACAGAGAGTCACAGGGCAGGGTACCGAATCAGTGAGAGCAGAGATTAAAGTTAAGTTGGGGAGTGAACCCCGAATTATGGCCAGTTTATGAAAAGGGAACAAGACGATATATGATGAAAAAGTTTCCTTTCGCAGTTATCTATTTAGTGTCAGGACTGAAAATGCAAATCGTTGCAGTTACGCATTGTAAACAAAACCCTAGATACTGGAAAAACCGGTTAAGCTAAAAAGGAAGAGAAACATTAGGGTCAGTATTCACATTTCTATTCTCCAATAATGCCAATTTGAGGGTCAAATATGACGATATTGGGGCTAAAAACGGCTATTTTGTGAACATTAATCCAAATATCTCAATATGATAGCGTGGCCCGACCCCAAATCATACCCCAAATCATAATAAGACCCGTAGGAAGACCTGGGGAGATCAGAAAATAATCACGTCCCCATTTTCCCATTTTGATGGGATCTTAAAACAATGAAAGAGGTAGAAAGTATATGGAAAAAAGAGAAATAGAAGAGATTAAAAGACACTTCAGCGTAGTGGCAGAGGGCTTAGAGCATAAGATCCAGCTTGTGGCGGAAGGGATTACAAATGTAGATGAGAAACTGGAACGTTTCCGCCAAGAGGTCAAAGAAGAGTTCAAAGAAACCAGATCTATGATCAAATTCTCTTATGCCGAGTTGGATCGTCGGGTCGCTGTTATCGAGGATGAAGTTATGTCTTTGAAGAATCGGGTGGAACGGCTGGAAGCACGACAGGATTGAAGTATACTTGCTCACTTGCTGGCTTGAGTGCTTGTTGGCTGGATAGCTTGCTCGCATGTTGCCTGTTCACATCTTGAAAAGAATAAATAGTTCACACTGAAAAATTCCCTTTTCCGCTCTCTGGTGCAGGTTTTTTGACCCATCTATGACTCGCTTCAGGCATTTTCAGGAACTCACCCTTCGGGCTCAACCATCTGAAAATGCTTATCTTCCGCTTCGTCAAGATGGGTTCCCCAAAAATCCTGCTCATGATCGCTCCAAAGGAAATTTTTCGTTTTTCAGTGTGAACTAAATAGAACCGTCCCAATTATCCAATTATCGTCTTTTGGTTCCGGCTTGTCCGGGTTAGGAGTAGTCAAATGGAAGTAACTTGCTTTGTAAAGAGAGAGGGGAATCAGTACGCTTCTTTGTGCGTAGAATTGGATGTGGCGTCTTGCGGGAAAACCAAGAAAGATGCCCTTGACGGACTGAAGCGTGCCATTGAAACGTATATTGAGTACATGGTTTCCGAGGGGCGCCAAAACAACATCTATCGTCCGGTCCCCATGAATAAATTGAAATCATTTCTCTTCCCTGAAGACGAGGTAGAGGAAAAAACCCTCAAGGCAATTCCGCTCAGCTTTCAGTATGCTTAAGAACCTGTCAAGCCAGGATGTTGCTTGGGTATTGAATCAGGTTGGTATCACCTTTAAGCGGCATGGAAAGGAAGACGTCTTTGAAGGTTGGTATGATGGGAAAATCAGGGTTGTCATTGTTCCTCGAAATAAGCGCAGCATTCCACAGGGTACACTGAATTCCATTTGGAGGCAGGCAGGAATTAAGAGGGATCTTGCAGTAAGGTTGTGGCAGAATAGATAAAGGGTAACTCCTTCTTGTGGAAGAACGTAAATAACCTTACAAACCTGCCAACGGTCCCCTATTCGTAGACATTTTTGAAGACCACAACACCTCAATTGTCAAGAGGAAAGATTTGACGCCTATCCCTCGCTCTGGCGTGAAGGGAAATTGATTGACAGCGATGAGAGAATTTGGGATACATTAGAAAAACGCGGTTAAATAGCAACGTCCACCATGATATACCCGCATATTCAGGAGTTTTGAAGAATGATCGAGCAAAGACTTCTCAAAAGGATTACTGCAAATCCGGAGATCTTTTCCGGAAAGCCGATCATCCGGGGAATGCGAATTTCAGTTGAAATGGTTCTGAGCCTTCTTGCCCAAGGGGCTCCCATACAGGAACTGCTCGATGACTTCCCGGACCTGGAAGAGGATGACATTAAAGCCTGCCTTGCATATGCTCATGCCGTTATCGCCCACGATTCACTTGACAGCCTGAGTGTAGGTGCTCATTAACGTAGAGAATAGGGCTTCAATGAAATTCTTAGTCGACCGATGTGCCGGCCGTAGTTTGGCAGATTGTCTTCGCAGCGAAGGCTATGACTCAGTTTATGCTGTATCACTTGGGCCTGACCCAGGAGATTGGGCTTTGCTTCAAAGGGCTGTTTCAGATATCTCTGCCCTGAGGAATACCCTGCTATAGCTTCTTCAAAAGGTTAGAAGGTGACAACGTCCCGCAGCCCCTGCACGCACCACACTACGGAAAGTTATTTGAATATTTACGGTCGTCCCCTATGGTTTCTTCCCCTATGGTTTCCGCTATGGTTTCCCCCTATGGTTTCTATGGTTTGAATATTTACGGTCGTCCCCTATGGGTAGCCGCGTCCCCTATGGGTAGCCGGGTGAGAGAAGATGTGCAACTTTGGAGGCCATAAGGTCGGCGACAAGGACAGGTAGACCGGTGGGTGATCATAATTTTATGGACAAGATAGAAAGACTGACAGGCCGGTCACTTTCAAAAAGAAAACCGGGGAGAAGAAAGGCTGATAAATTAAGTGTTATGTCCCCTGAATACGCACATTTCTATTCTCCAATAATGCCAATTTGGGGGTCAAAAATGACGATATTGGGGCTAAAAACGGCTATTTTG
>PFIF01000018.1 GCA_002782605.1 Deltaproteobacteria bacterium CG_4_8_14_3_um_filter_43_13
CATGAACCATGAACCATAGTATGTCACCGAATTTATGAACCAGAGCGCTTAGAAACAAAAAGTCGTCCCCACGCTGTTTAACCGAAACTGCGTTGTAAACCTACTTGCAATCCAGTTTATAGCTACCCAACAGGTACAATGCATAGGAACGATTACTGATGGATTTATCTTTTCTAGTTCGTGGACTGTTTTCTCAGTAAGCAGTATGAACTCAGGGCCTGTTAAATGGAACCCCCCCATTATAGCATAGACTGTATCAACCCCTGTAATTTTTTTTGCATACTTAACAGTATTGATTATTCCAGAATGGGCGCAGCCTGTTATAATGACCAACCCCTTCCCTTTTATGTTCATTACTAATCCATGATCATCCATGAGCGAGTCAGGCTCAAATTTCCCTTCCCGTTCAATGATAGCCCCGGGCATTCCTTTTTCGAAGTCAGTGACTCGTTCCACCTCTCCCAGAGAAAAGACCAGCCCTGAGGCAAGGGAATGGGGATTCCTTGTTTTCACCACTTTTACACCTGTCTTTTGAATGGTTGACTCCTTTAAAACAGGCATTTCTATTTTGGCTCCTGTAGGTAAGGATAGGGCCCGTGGTAAGAAGGCATCTGGGTGGATAATCAGTGAAACACCATGGGAAGCCATTATCTCCAGTACATCGGGCAACGCCCCAAAATGATCCATGTGACCATGGCTTATCACTACTGCCTCTATTTCGGAAGTATCCACCCCTAACATCTCTATATTATGGGGTACTCCTACTTTTGACCAGCCCGCATCGAGTAGTACGCTGTAGTGCTTTTCATTCTTGAAGATTTTGACCAACAAGCAAAGACCGTGTTCTGCCAGGAGTGCATCAGACGGTATCCTCCCTTCAACTGCCGGAGGTGCCCTCTTTATCATTTCGGAAGGGGGCTCACTCATTGGAAGGGTATGATCTGAATAGTTGTCTATAACTGCGGTGATTTCAACCCTGTCTGCTTCTTTTATTTGGACAGTGGGATTTCGTTCTTCACTCATGTTGCGATTCCTCCTTTCGTACGGAATTGAAAACCCTTGTATTTTTCGCGTTATCCCCCCCCTTTATCTATCCCAATTTCTTCTGAAGCTTCTCATTCTGTCTGCTCGGTCGTTTCATTCTCTTGAATTCTTCTATTAATCTTTCATGAGAGGAAAATGGGATAGGAGGAAGGTCATTTATATCAAAATACTTGACATCTGAGGCATCATCTCCTGGCTTTAACACGCCATCAAAAGTCTCTATCCAATATCCAATAACAATGATCGATTTACCCCAGAATTGGCTGAGTTGATAGGAGACACCTACCAATTCTTTCACTCTTCCCTTCAATCCAGTTTCCTCTTTCAGTTCTCTCGAAGCCGCTTCCTCTAGCTCTTCATCTGTCTCTATGAAACCACCGGGCAGTGCCCACTTCCCTTGGGCAGGTTCCACCGATCGCTTGACCATCAGTAATTTGTTGTCCTCTTCTTCTACTAAGGCAGCAACGGCAGGGAGAGGATTTTCGTAAAGTATTTCTTTGCAATAGCCACAATACAGGCGCTTTCTGCCTTGCCGGTATATGTCCTCACCCCTCCTCCCACAATATGGGCAAAATCTCTTTTCCCTCAAGTTAATACTACTCCGACAATTCATGTTTTATGTCATTCTGAACGACCAAAGGGAGTGAAGAATCTTCCCTCCAGGGTCTCATTTGTGAGATTCCTCGTCGCTGCGCTCCTCGGAATGACAATGTGTCGGAGTAGTATTAAGTTCCTTACGCTATTGCTTTTTAAGATAGTATCGCCCACATTTACTCCAAGGTCTCTTGCTACCACAGGACATTTTGCCTTTAGGAGAAAGAATATCCCTTCGTGTTCACTCAGGGATTCATAATTTCCCTGTCCCTTGGCAATGACCATGTCTGCCTTAGAAAAAAGTTTGCGAACCTCTGGAGAGCATTGCGATAGGATAGTGGCCGGGGCATCGGAACCATTGGAGATAACCCTTACTAATTCTTTCATGCCGACGAATTCAGCATCTTCTATGGTAGCATCATTGATGACAGGATTTCCTCTCACAACAAAGACTATCTCCACATCCTTTAGCATCTTTATTTCTTCTATCAGGATTTTATCAAAGACTATCTCTCCGGCATTGTCACCCAGATAGAGAAGGAATTTGGAATGCATCAAAGTCTCTTTGAATTCATCATAATTGTTAATAATCAGATTGGAAGAAAAGGCAGTGTGGATAGAGTCTTCGAGGTTTTTTACATCATTTTGAACCCCTAAATCTATTATGTTCCCTGCAATAGCCATCTTTACAGCACTCAGTAGGCGATCATCAGAGTTAGCTATGATATCTTTTATAACGGGATATGAATTCAGCATAATCTGGTTGTGTATCTTCTTAGTCTCCCTATACGGATCTGGATTCCCTGTAATGTCTTTGACCAATCCATGGACTACCTGGGCAATCTCTGGAGGAGTAGCATTAAAGGAGAGTTTAGGAAGCCGTTCCATCACCGAATCCAGAACCTTTCTTTGAACCTGTTTATCTTCTGTGGCCATTCTCGAGGCTTCCAGGGCCTGTCTTAGAAAACAGGGCAGGCAGTCCAGATAGGTTTTCATAAATCTTGACCTCCCAGGCTCACATAACTACTGCTTGTGCTTACTCTCTTCAATTCTAGCTTCTTCTCCAGTTAAAAGCAAAGGAAAGATAATATCGCTGGTACAACAGGGGATTATCACCGCCAATATCATGTATACAAAGACCATGCCTATCACAGGGACCCACTCAGTTAGCCCGAAAGAGACGAGATAGAGGATAGATGCCATACTGCTTATTAAGATATGGGCGGAATGGGAAAAGATTGTACTCTTCCTAACCTCTGGCACCAATAATCCAATCAATATACCCACGGCAGTAAAGGTTAAGATGATCTGTGGGTGTTCCACTATACAGATATGCCAGTGCATTTTAATGCCGAGGAGCTTGCCAGAATAGTATGGCATTACTATATCACTTATGCCACAGATTCCCACTGCACCGATAAGCCAACTACTATGGCCTTTACAAGTTTCCTCTCATACCTCCAGAACATGGCAGTGGTTGCCATGGAGCTGAAGATTTTATTTCTGATCAACATTACCTTGCCTCCTCAAAATACCTCTAAACATCAAAGAACGTATCCTTATCACCATTGCCCGATTCATGTCTCGATAGAGCTTCCCACATTCCCCAAAAGTATTCTATCATTACGATAGCAATAGCGACAAAGCAACCTTATTGGTCTTTTCATCTTTTGGCGAATGGCAAAAGGCTAAGGGACTTATTCCTCTGCTGCTACATTTTTTTCATAAGCTGATTGGCAGCGACCAGAAGCGGGTCCCATACGGGGCTAAAAGGTGGTGCGTAGGCGAAGTCGACCTGTGAAAACTGAGCAACCGTCATTTTGGCGTGAAGGGCAGCAACAACGGCATTAATACGATGGGCAGCCCCCTCCGTGGAAACGATCTGTGCACCAAGGAGTCTTCCTGTTTTCCTATCCGCCACCATTTGTGTCCATATGGGTGCACTGTCCGGGTGGGCATGTGCTCGTGTGGATGCTTTTATCACGCTCTCTACCGGATCAAAACCCGCATTCTCAGCCTCTTCCATGTTCAAACCTGACTGGGCAACCTGAAGGTCAAAGACCTTGAATACAGAGGTTCCTGCGACACCATCCAGGATGCTTTCTCTCCCTGTTATGTTATCAGCCGCTGCCCATCCTGACCGATTAGCCCGAAGGGCCAGAGGTATCCATACCTTTTGGCCTGTGACCACATGATAGGCATCAGCACAATCTCCTGCTGCATATATGTCTGCATTGGATGTTCGCATATGGCGATCTACAGAAATTGATTGAGAAGGACCCAGCTCCAATCCGGCCTCCTCAGCAAGGTAAGAAGCTGGACGGACCCCTATGGCAACAAGTATTATCTGGGCATCAAACGCAGCATCTTTTGCGACAATCCTTAACCCATTCTGAGATTTTTCTATCTTTTCCACCTCAACACCAGTATAAACTTCAACCCTATGGGTATCAAGCTCCTTTTGAACTCGCTCGGCCATTATTCCATTCATCCAGGGCATAAAACGGGGGCGTGGTTTTGCCATTGACACCTCAATACCCCTCGATTTCAATGATTCTGCCATCTCAAGGGCGATATACCCCATCCCTATTATGATCGCCTTCTTTACCCCTTGAACCCTCAGGTATTCCTTGATCCGCCTGCCGTCGTCAAGGCTCTTAAGAACCATTACCCCAGGCAAGTCAAATCCAGGAAGGTCGGGCCGGATCGGTATTGCGCCTGTTGCAATGAGTAGTTTGTCATAATCGAAGCTAAAGGCATTGCCTTTTGTATCTATACCGTTTACCCGCTTGTTGGCAGGCTCGATCATATCTACCCTGTGTCCTGTACGCAGATCTATCCCCTGTTTTTCCCTGAATACATCGGCCCGCCTCACTACCAGCTCCTCGATAGGCCGGTTTGGATCGGCAATATTATAGGGCATACCACAGGCACTGTAGGAGACATCCTTAGTTTTTTCCAAAACAAGTACATCGAGGTTTGGATCATTACGCTTGGCCCTGCTGGCAGCACTCATTCCCGCTGCATCTGCACCTATTATGACAAGTCTCACAGAGAATTACCTGTCCTGAGAGTTATTCTTTAATGGTTATCTCTTTTCCGACACCACACTTGATATAATTATTATTATAGTGCTTCTTAAATACCAGAATTGAACCATCCCCGCCAGTGTCAAATAAGATGGCCTTTTGGGGAAGTTTCAACACACTTAAAAACCCCAGGCGGTCTTCAGCCTTTTATCATAGGTATTATTGTCATAAACAACAAAGATGTCCGTGAAGTCGATACATTCCAAATTTTTCCTTTCGGAAAAACTCCACTCAATCTCAGGAGAAGATGCTTCATTTCCCCGGGGGTCCATACCCCTCGTCTTTTGTATACCAATGATTAAAGGTATTAGCAATGACAAAACTATTAGTTTTTTAGCTATCGCTGCCACTTGAACCATTGGGGTCTTGGGAATCACATCACATATTTAGGGTCATTTTAATTGCTACTTTCTTAACTTCTGTAGTGCCTGTTCCGCAGCGATTGTAATAGGTTCAAGGCTCGGTTCAGAGGAACAGTCAGGATTCCCGGCACAAATCAGGGTGGTCATCTCAGGGATTGTTTTTTCACCTAAAATCAAGGCATTAATTGTGTCGATCTCCTTTACAGGTGAGTCACTATCACTGATGATCTGTCCACCTATTATCCTTTGAGTCTCCTTATCAAAGACAAGCTTTAGCGTCCACGGTTTTACACCTGGTATCATCCCGTGTTTACTTCTGGAATTGACCATAACACTGATAGTTTCAAACCCCTCATTCTGTGCCAGTTCCTCTGTCAATCCCGTAGCAGCAATATATTTATCAAAAACCCTGACCATAGAGTTGTTTAATATACCTTGAAACTCAATTTCATACCCTGCCAGTCTTTTGGCTGCAAGACGCCCTTGAATAACTGCAGAGCCGCGGAGTTGAGAAGGTGCAGGGTTTTTTGTTACAAAATGAATTTTTTCTACACAGTCTCCACCCGCAAGGACATCAGGGTTTGATGTTTCAAGGAATTTATTCACCTTTATACCAAATCTGCCAAGTTCCAGATTCATATCTTTTGCCAGTTCCAGATTAGGCCTTGTGCCCACAGAAAGCATGACCATATCGGCATCAACTTTCTCGCCGGTCTCAAGCTCCACAGTAGAAACACTTTCGTTCTCGCTCAATATTCTTTTCACCTTATGACCCATCATCATGCGGAAACCCTTTTCAACCAGATATTCCTGTATCTTGACCGCCATCTCCGCATCGAGCATGATGGGTAGCGGATGTCCTAAAAGCTCAATTACTGTTACATTGTAATAATCTGGTTTTGTCTGTGAAAGAAGTGTGGCCAATTCGAGATTTATAAATCCGGCTCCTATAAAGACCAGATTCCTGGCCCTTCGTTCCTCCAGAAAGCGTTTGATTTTTTCCGCATCGGGTGTGGTCCTTAAGGTAAAGACCCCATCAAGGTCAACCCCTTCCATTGAAGGTATCATGGGGCTTGCGCCGGTTCCCAGGATTATCTTGTCGTAGGGGATGGTGCGGCCATCTGATAACTCGACCATCTTTTTCTCTGTATCCACGTGGGTTACCCTTGCTATAATGCTGGTTATGCCTGCATTTTCAAACATCGTAGGGGGATTTGTGATAGAATCAACTGTAGCCAGACCGGCCACTACATGGGGCAGAGCTCATCTAACGATGAAACGTTCTTCGTCCCTAGTAATAGTTATATCTACATCCGTCATAAGTCTCTTTGCCAGCATGGCAGCAGGACCACCAACACCACCACAACCGACAATAACCAGTTTTTCATTGTCTTTCATGATTTACTCTCCTTTGTAGAGTTTATGCCTATGCCTATTTCTTGAGTCAGAAACCAGTGTATTCCAAGACTGATGGCTTTGTAAAAAGTCCATCTGCGGCGTTGCGCTGCATCCTTTAGAAAAGGAGACTTTCATTAGTTCCGCCCTTTGATTAACTGCATTTGCCCCGCTAGAAACCATGTTTCCAATGGGGACTATACCCGCTCGGAAGCAATAATTGCAGCTCCAAGGGCGCCAACAATCTGCGGTTCTTGAGAGACAAGGAGACTGGCTCCTATCCTCTCTTCGATAGAACGGACAACCCCTGCGTTCTTTGCAACCCCCCCCTGACATAATCACTTTTTCCTTCAAGCCTACCTGTCCCACCATGCCCACGATACGCCTTGCAATAGAATCGGCTATGGCCGCTGCAATATCGGCCTTTTTATGACCCTGGGCAAAGAGGGATATAACCTCTGACTCAGCAAAGACAGTACACATGCTACTGACCTCCACCTTCTCCTTAGAAGCAAAATACAAATCCCCCATCTCCCCAATATCAACCGACAGAGCCAAGGCCATCACCTCTAAGAACCGACCTGTTCCGGCAGCGCATTTGTCGTTCATGACAAAGTTGGTTACTCTACTGTTGTCACCAATTCCTATTACCTTGCTGTCCTGACCGCCAATATCAATGACTGTATGAACTTCGGGGGAAAGCCTTACAGCTCCCCGTGCATGGCATGTTATCTCAGTAACCTCGGCATCGGCCTCCGCAACAGCCCCTCTTCCATAACCTGTCCCCAATGTATAACTTATATCACCTTTCTTCAGGCCGGCTGACTTAAGGGCATTAGCTATCGATTCCTCAGCCGCACCCTGATAGTAGTGCCCGCTTCGCATAATATCGTATGACAGGATATCTCCTTCTCCATCCAATATCACTGTCTTCGTACATAACGAACCCACATCTACGCCTGCTACTATAGCCATTCTCTTACCTTCTTCTTGAATCTATCATTTCAAACAAGGCATGAAGTCTTGTCACTATTTAACATCCTTCCCCTCTTTTTAAGCCTGGATTTGATCAGGTCTCTCTTTAACTTAGACAGATTATCTATGATCAGCTTCCCCTCCAGGTGATCAATTTCGTGCTGAAATATTCTGGCCAGGAGTCCCGATGCCTCAAATTCCATCTCTTTTTCATCGAGATCTATCCCCCGAATCAGTATCTTTGAACCTCTCGTAACATTTACCTCAACATCCGGCAGACTCAAACACCCTTCTTCTCCTGCGTTTTCCCCTTCAGACTCAAGTATCTCCGGGTTAATCATTTGCATTAAACCATACTCTGAATTGACTACAATTGCCCTGAGCAGGATACCAATCTGTGATGCTGCAAGACCAATCCCCTTATATAGATACATCGTCCTCGCCATGTCATCGATCATTTCCTTCGCTTTTGAATCGATGATTTCTAAGGGGAGTGACTTTTGCCTAAGAATAGGATCAGGGTATAATCTTATCTCAGACATGGATATTTTTCCTCAACTTAACTTCACTCCGATGGATCCAATTACAGTCTTCGCATGACCAAATTGCACCTCTAATCCATTTGCCTCCTGTAGATTCTTCTCCACAAGGATAAAACGGACAATAACAGAAGGTACAATCTTCTAAATTAGTCCTTTGCATTCCCTGGTTTTCGCTGAAGCGATTGCCAAATTTCTATCTGGAATTTCTTGCTTCTTCCCTAAATTTTCGATTTTAGCCAAGATGTCAGCAACTTTTTGGGATAATGCTCCCACCTCTTTTCTTAATGATGCTGGAGGAGGAGGAGACCCTGCTCTCTGAGCAGAAAGAAGCCGAGAGAATCCATATCTATAGCCGAAGGCCGGGACTTTCGTACCAATAATTTCACTTATTTTGTAGCCTACCCAGGGATTCTGCTGGCAACCAAAAGGCGATGCTTTCCCTTCAGCTACTGCTCTGGCGAATTGACCACAACTCCCAAATCCGCAGAATCCACAATTCAGCTTGGGTAGAATTTCATAGATATTCCCTATTTTCTCTTTATCAGTGATTGCCACATTCCTCCTCTACTCTCTTTCCTATAACTCGATCAATAAGTGAGATAACCTCTCATCCGCTTCTTCCATCTCTCGTGTTGTCTGCAATATGCTATTATAAATTGACTCATCTTCCGGTATATTGGCTTTCTCCGCCCATTTCCTAAATTTCTCGCTATCCTCTTTATTATGCTCAGTCCAGAAGGTTAAAAACGCTTTGAGCCTTCCTCTCTCATCTTTCATCAGTCGGGAACCTTTTAAGAATATCCTCCACCTTTGACCGAATTACAGGTTCAGGAACTGCGCCGAGGATTTCGTCAACCTTCTGGCCATCAGCAAAAAATATCTGCATGGGTATGCTCATAATCTGATATTTCGTTGCCATCTGTGGATTCTCATCCACATTTACCTTACAGAATTTAAATTTGCCCTCGTATGCCTCTGAGAGCTTGTCATATATAGGTAATACCATTCCACACGGTCCACACCAGGGTGCCCAAAAGTCAACCTCCGTAGGGAGGCCTGACCTTAGAACCTCCTCATCAAAGGTTCGATCCGTGACTTCCACTACCTTACTCATACTGCCTCCTTCTTCTCTTCCTCCAATAAGTTTCCCCCTAAGAGGGCACCCACTTCTTTCTGGATAACTCTGTAGACTTGCTCCTCCAATGCCTTTGAGGGTAACTGTTTTGCCTTCCTTACGCCAAGTTCTGAGGTGAGCTCGATATAACGATCTACCGGCATTCCTTCCCTCTCAATTAGCTTTTTACCACATTGCACACCGCAGGCATCGATCAAAATTCGCTTCTCGGATTTTTTGATTTCATTAAGCTTCCATGGTACTATTACAGCGGGAAGGCATCCGATTTTCACCTCACCCACGTTTTCTTCCCATAGTCTGATACAAGCTTTTGATGCCGCAACGCCCATTGCACATCCGCCATAACAGGTAAAAATTAAGAGTTTGTAAGGCACGGCTTCTATTCCTTGTTATTTTACGCTCTTACCTTTCTCTCTGCTTCAGCGATAAAGCTATAGTCTATTTGCTGAAATAATTGTGATTTCAACTCTATGCCACTTTGGGTGTCTCGCCCGGGTGCAACCTGTGCCACTTAGCAAGGAGTTCCTCCCGGGTTTCCTTATGGTCTGGATCAGGATTAGGGGCATCTACCGGACATATCTCCACACATCGGGGCGACTCGGCATTCCCCACGCATTCTGTACACCTATCGGGGTCGATCACATATATCTCTTCCCCTTCTGAGATCGCCCCATTCTTGCACTCTGTTTCACAGGCTCCACAACTGATACACTCCTCTGTAATTTTGTAAGCCATTTTCTCCCCTTCACTTTTGCTGTTTCTTATGCCTGGCATCTGGTCTCACTAACCAGCGTCGTGTTCTTCTTCAAAGTCATGATTTGTTGAGGTACCCGACCTCAAAAGCCAACCCTTCAGCCAGAGCTGGCAGGGGTGCAAGTGCCCCCCGAGCTGCCGCTAGTAGTAAACATGGAAATAGCTCTCTGGGGATGCTCAGCGCCACACTTAGGGCAGTTACGGGGTTCAAGGTTCAAGGTTAGACTGTGGATTCATCAACTATCTCAAGAAATATGAAGAGCGCAAGCCAACTAACCTTGAACCGTGAACCTGATAACCTGAGTAGTTACAAATCTTCTAGCTAAATACTCTTCGCAATTTCAAACCCTTCCTTATATGCCTGTTGGATATCGGAAGGCTCACGGGCATCACCAATGGTAAAGATATGCCCACGGAAGTCTTTTAGTTCTTCAAGCAGTTCCACTTGTGACACCATCCCCGCGGCAACTATAATAGTGTCAAAAGGAGGTAACAACTTCTCTATGCCTTTTTCTCTGACCCTTACTCCTTTCCATTCAAAACCGATCACGGTAGTCTCGGGCATTAGTTTCAGGCTTGGATTCTTTGCCAGCCTCTGTAAACACATCTTCTTTGTTATTGGTTCCATCCCCTCTGCTATGGTATCTGTCCTCTTTGTCGCGACGACTTCTTTTCCCACATCTGTAAGCGACTCGGCCACTTCTACCCCCACCTTTCCAGCCCCGATTATCAATACCCTGTCCCCAGCAACCTCTTTAGTCCCTTTAAAAAACTCGACAGAGGTAAGAACATGCTGTGAATCAAGATTCGGTATATCAGGCACCCGCTGCCTGGCGCCAGTGGCCAGAATAACCGCATCGGGATTTTCCTGATTAACAACTTCCTTGTCTACTCGCTGATTGAAGATGGTTTTTATATTTGCGTTTCTTAACTTTGTCTGAAGACCCTTGATTGGCCTTTCCATCATCTCCTTATGACGTGCCCTGGGGGCAAGCAGGGAAGCACCCCCCGGGGTGTCGGATTGATCATAAAGAGTAACCATGTGACCACAGCGAGAAAGGGTTACGGCGGCAGAAATGCCTGCGGGACCAGCCCCTACTACCATTACCTTTTTTGGTTCACCAGCCTTAACTAAAGGTTCAGTACCAACCTCAGCATTAACTATACAACCGATAGGGTTACCACTCTTAACATTGGTCAAGCATCCCTGAAGACATGCGCCACAATAAGTGATCTCTTCCTCTCTCCCCGATTCCCATTTAGAAGGTAACTCAGGATCTGCCAGAAGGGGCCTCCCCAGTGCGATAAAGTCAGCAAGACCTTCTCCTATCACCTTTTGAACCTTATCGGGATATCCCATCCTACCTGCGGCAATGAGGGGTAAGTCCGTCACTCCTCTAATGGCTCGCAGAATGTCAAACTGGGGTTGTTCGGGTAATGCCATGTGGTTAAAGTACCAGGGTGGGCTATCACAAACGTTGCCATAGCCGATGTGAAGGGCTGCAAAACCACTTTCTTCAATCAATTCAATCAGTGGGCCAAGATCGCCAACATCCAGCCCACCCTCTACAAACTCCTTGCCTGAAATTCGGGCAATGAGCGGTAACACACCAGCGTTATCATTGACCTGTTTGAATACCTCTTTGGCAAAACGGAGACGGTTTTCTATACTGTCACC
>PFIF01000214.1:0-416 GCA_002782605.1 Deltaproteobacteria bacterium CG_4_8_14_3_um_filter_43_13
AAGGAGGAACGTGCATTCCTCGCCGACCGTCTTCTGAGTTCCCTGGATGGCGAAGTCCTCGGTGATGTCGATGCCGCATGGGTGGCGGAAGCAGAGCGAAGATATGACGAGTACAAGGAAGGGAAACGGCAGCCCATTCCCGCGTCTCAGGTTTTCGACGAAGTAGATCGGATACTCGGATGAGCGGCGTTAGATTTGACCCCGATGCACGTGCCGAGTTCCTCGCTGCTGTAGAATACTATGAAGAGTGCCAGATTGGTCTCGGTCGGCGCTTTCGGGATGCCGTAAAAACGGAACTTGAGCATATCAGCGAGATGCCATTCCGTTTCCGTGTACTTCACGCTCCGTTCAGGCGTTGTCTCATCCCGAGATTCCCATACTCCATTATCTTCTCAATCGAGCCCCAGTTCATTCTT
>PFIF01000214.1:496-13319 GCA_002782605.1 Deltaproteobacteria bacterium CG_4_8_14_3_um_filter_43_13
GAACCTCTATATGGCCTTCGGTTGTCAAGAAAAAAAACCTCTCCTCTAGATCGGAAAGAGAGAAATAAAACAGATATGATCCGTCTCAATAGTTAATGAAGCCTTGACAAACGACCCTATGGTTCCGGCTTACGTCTTCCGTCGCGAGAGTCAGAACGCTAAAGCGCGTCTGCACCAAACATCTATAGAGATTAACTTAATAGTCAAAAATGTTCTTTGACAATCAGCGTGCTGCCATTTGACAGCTTCAAGTCACTCCACTTGACGCGGAACAGCCCAGCGCAAAAAACAGCGCTGGGCTGTTCCGCGCAAGTGAGTTTATCGAAGCTAAAATATAATATTGACAAAAGGCAGACAATGTCGTAAATATATATCATGAAGGTTTTTCGATGGGACAACGAAAAGAATGAATTACTGAGGAATAACAGAGGGGTCTGCTTTGAACAAGTCGTTATTTTAATGGAGCGGGCAGATGTGCTTGAAACAGTTGGACATCCAAATCAAAATAAATATCCGGGGCAAAAAATAGCGACAGTCATGATTGATGATTACGCTTATCTCGTTCCTTATGTTCAGAAAAACGACGAGATATTCTTAAAAACCATAATTCCCAGCAGAAAAGCCACAAACAAATTTATGAGGTCAAAAAAATGAAAAAAACAATATTGGATGCAGAAGAAAAAGATATTCTTGATTCATATGAACGTGGAGAATGGAAGCCAGTCAAAAATCCAAAGGCGGAGATTAAAAAACTGCAGGAGTATGCAAGGAATACACTGCAAAAAGACAAGAGAATAAATATTAGGATGTCATCAAAGGATTTAGATCAGGTTCAGATGATTGCTGCACAAGAGGGAATCCCTTATCAAACATTGATATCCAGTGTTATTCACAAATATGTCTCAGGATATTTATTAGAAAAAAAGAGGGCTTAACAAGTCGATGAACCGGATGGCAATTCCGCTACGCTACATTGCCGCCGGTGAGCTTTTCGTTGAAGATGTACTTAAAGCGATTGAGCAAGATGGATTCTACCAAGACTGTAAAAGAAAAATATATATCAATCAAATTCCTGTGCCCAATTCGGAAAGATACAGGGGGGGGGAATTATTAAATAAAAACAGTGAGTTACAAAGTGTTCAATTGTTGATTCAGGGGTTTTTCTACAGGCTCATTATGTGCCAAGAAAAGAGGATTAATTATGAAACTAAAAATCGTAATACATGAAGCAGAAGAAGGTGGTTATTGGGCAGAAGTGCCATCCATTCCAGGGTGTGCTACTCAAGGTGACTCTTTTGACGAATTGCTGAGCAATATTTACGAAGCTGTAGAGGGTTGTTTATCCGTTGACGTCCAAGACATTGCTATCTCAAAAAATGACAAAATAATGGAGATAGCAGTTTGAAGGCAGTCAGCGGAAAGCGGCTTTGCCGCCTCTTGGAATCAAATGGGTGGACATTAAAGCGTATCAACGGAAGCCACCACATTTACACTAAATCAGGAAACACGGTACGCATATCTGTTCCTGTTCATGGAAATGCTCCATTGAAAATAGGGTTGCAAAGGCATCTGATGAAGATAGCAAGAATTGATGAATCAGAATTATGAAACTGCACATAACAATGGGGTAAGCTGACCGCCAACAGCGCGGCGATTTTTGAAAGGCTCTGCCCCGCATTTAAGCAGGGGTATTAGCGGTACGGTTCTCAAATATGTTAAGTAATACAAATAGTTAGGAGATAATTATTGGGGTTACTAGGGGTAGTAGGGGATTGCCAAAGATGCCAAGAGCTGCAAATGTTAGGCAAAAAATAATATTCAAAAAGGAAAATTCCTAGTAATGGATAAGAAATCTGTATATATTGAAACATCGATCATCTCATATTTGACGGCGAGACCATCAAGCGACTTATTGGCCGCAGCTTGGCAAAAAGTCACCATAGATTGGTGGGATACTCAGCGGGATCGTTTCGATTTATTTGCTTCGGAAATCGTTATTGAAGAAGCTGGTAAAGGCGATGATATTGCAGTAGCAAGAAGACTCAAAGCCTTAAATAAAATTCCTCTTCTTTTGATAACTGATGAGGTTCTTTTATTTTCCGAGACGATTATCAGAGCGGGTGCTATTCCCAAAAAAGCTATTGGTGATTCTTTACATGTTGCTCTGTCTGCCGTACATGAAGTTGATTATCTCCTTACTTGGAATTACAGGCATATCGACAATGCAGAGACGAAACCATTGATCAGGCGAATTTGCCAGGAAAACAAATATGTATATCCTGAAATATGCACACCTCAAGAACTTATGGGAGTATATGAAAATGGCTGATGAAATCATAAAAGAACTCTGGAAAATTAAGGACGGCATCGCAAACGAACATGGTTACGATGTGAAGGCTCTTGTGGCCTATTTGAAAACCAAGAAGTACGAAGGAAATTCCCAAGTCGTTGATCTCCGATCAATAAAGCAGACTGCCGAGCACAAGGTGGGACTTGACCGGGGATAAATAGCGGTGGCCGAAACAATTTACTCGCCTTTATTTTGCATTTGGAAAACAGACTCAGGCTGTTTTGATATCCTCGGCAAATCAAACTAAATAATTCCGTGAATGTGTATAATAGGGGGATTGATACATATAGGAGGCCCCCTTCGCCTGTCATTCCGAACGAGGTGGGGAATCTTGTTTTTCTGCTTCAGATTTCTCGTTTCACTCGAAATGACAAGTAGGGAAAGTCTCGAAATGACAAAGGGGGCGATGATCTGAGCTTAAGTTAACAACATTGTAGTGTCAGTTATCCGTGGTCAGTTGTAAATACGGACACTACCCGAGCTTAAATGGTGAGGTATGGACAAAGCTATAGGGGTTTTTGATTCAGGTATTGGAGGATTGACAGTCTTAAAAGAAATAATAAATATTCTTCCAAAGGAGAATACTATTTACCTGGGGGATACAGCGAGGGTTCCATATGGAATAAAGTCATCCGACACTGTGATCAGATATTCTCTGGAAAATGCAGAGTTCTTATCAAGTAAAGACATAAAGCTGCTGGTAGTCGCCTGTAATACAGCTTCTGCTGTTGGTCTTCCTGCCCTGAGGGACAAATATAACCTTCCTATTATCGGGGTTATAGAACCAGGTGCCAGGAAAGCTATAAAGGTTACTAAAAGAAAGCGAGTAGGGGTAATAGGTACAGAAAGGACAATCAAAAGCAGTGCTTATGTGAATTCGCTCAAGGGAATAGATCCCAAAATTGCGGTAGTCAGTCAGGCATGTCCCTTATTCGTTCCCCTGGTGGAGGAAGGATGGACAGATAACGATATCGCATTTTTAACTGCTAAAAGGTATCTTCATGCACTTAAGGAAGCAAATGTTGACACCTTAATACTGGGTTGTACCCATTACCCTTTGTTAAAAGATGTAATCGGGAAGGTTTTAGGCGATGAAGTACTGTTGGTTGACTCTGCCGAAGAGACAGCAGCCGAAGTAGTAGGAGTCTTAAGGTCTAGCAACCTGCTAAAAACCAGTAATAAAAGCGCTGTTCATGAGTTCTATGTCACTGATGCACCTGAGAAGTTTGTTGAAGCAGGAATCAGGTTCTTACAGGGAACAGAGTTGAAAAACGTTAAAAAAGTAAGCATAGCATAGAGGAGAAAAAGTGTTGAATATAAAAAAGGGTAAGGCAGGAAAAAAGAGTAGGTCTAAACGTATCTTTTTGCTCATACTCATAATTGTTATTTTGACCTTTTTGGTCGGTTCCTTCATCTTTTATAAATATCAGAATAAGAAATACCCTACACTTCCAACCAGAGCAAAGGAGAAGATTCTAGTAGATCTATATTTTGCTGAGCCAAACAGTGAAAGCTTAATTATAGAAAAGAGAAAGGTTGAAGCTACTGGGGATTTAACCAGCCGGTCTAAACAGGTCATTTTAGAACTGATTAAAGGGCCCGATACAAGCCTCACTGGAACAATACCCCCTGGAACAACCCTCCGTAATCTTTCGATCAATTCTGATGGGATTGCCTTTGTTGATTTCAGTTCTGAATTAACAAGTCGACATCCCGGGGGAAGTTCTGCAGAGTTGCTTACAATTTACTCCATTGTAAATTCTCTTACCTTAAATTTCAAAGGGATAGAAAAGGTTCAGATTCTGGTGGAAGGGAAAAAGGTCGAAACCATAGCCGGACATATCTTTGCTATGATGCCATTCGAAGCCGATATGAAGATTGTTGGGAAGTAGATGGTAAAAAAAGACAGACTCTCTCAAATTAGAAATATAGGTATAATTGCCCACATCGATGCCGGGAAGACTACCATTACGGAAAGAATCCTGTATTACACTGGCCGCTCTCATAAAATAGGGGAGGTTCATAACGGAGAGGCAACCATGGATTGGATGATTCAGGAACAGGAGAGGGGAATCACTATAACATCGGCGGTGACTACCTGTAACTGGAAAAACCATGAAATCCATATTATAGATACCCCGGGGCACGTAGATTTTACTATAGAGGTAGAGAGGTCTCTCAGGATACTTGATGGGGCTGTAGTAGTATTTTGCGCTGTAGGGGGGGTTGAACCGCAATCAGAGACTGTATGGCATCAGGCTGACAAGTACCATGTGCCAAGAATAGTCTTTATAAATAAGATGGACAGGGTTGGGGCTGACTTTTTTAGAACTATTGAAATGATGAAGGACAGATTAGGAGCTAACCCTTTACTCATCCAGCTGCCCTTTGGAAAAGAGGAGGATTACCATGGTATAATCGATTTAATCAGGATGAAGAGCATAGTATGGCATAAGGAGACTCTTGGAGCCACTTTTGATGAGATGGACATTCCCAAAAGCCTTCTCAACCAGAGTCAGGAATACAGAGAAAAGCTCATAGAGACTGTGGCTGAAACCGATGATATCCTGACTGAAAAGTACCTTAAGGGAGAAATGTTAACCGAGGGCGAAATCAAATCGGCTATCAGAACTGCGACTATCCGTTATCAGTTGGTGCCCGTGATGTGTGGGGCAGGGCTCCGAAACAAAGGCGTACAGGCGCTTCTGGATTCCATAGTTGATTTTCTGCCATCACCTTTGGATGTCCCGCCTATTGAGGGTATCAGCCCTGTAAGCGGCCAAAAAGAGAAACGGTTAAGCAGCGATGACGAACATTTTTCCGCACTGTCCTTCAAGATTATGATGGACCAGGGACGTAAGATGACCTATTTTCGTGTGTATTCAGGCATCTTAAAGGCCGAAGCCGAGGTTCTCAATTCCACAAGAGACAAAAGAGAGAGAATTGCCAGAATCCTGAAGATGCATGCCAATAAAAGAGAAAGGATACCGCTGGTTCGTACAGGAGATATCGTAGCAGCCATGGGATTAAAATATACTACTACCGGTGATACCCTGTGCGATGAAGCCCATCCGATTCTCCTGGAATCAATAGACACTTACGAACCTGTTATCTCTGTTGCAGTAGAACCAAAAACCAAAGACGATGAGGAGAAGCTGCCCTTTTATTTAGAGAAGCTGGCTGAAGAGGACCCTACCTTCAGGGTAAAGTATGATGAGGATACGGGGCAGACAGTTATCTCTGGAATGGGGGAACTCCACCTGGACATATTGGTAAACAGATTGCTTCTGGACTTTAATGTGAAAGTCAATGTGGGGAAACCACAGGTTGTATATCGGGAGACCATAGAGAAACCCGTTGAAATCGAGGGAAGATTTGAGAAAGAGATAGATGGACGCCTCCATTTCGGGAATCTATGGTTACGTCTTGAGCCCCAGGGCAGGGGAGAAGGGATCAGCTTTATCAATGGGTTAGAAGACGGAACAATACCCTCTGAATATATACCAGCTATTGAAGAGAGCATTAAAGAATCAGCAATTAGTGGTGTAAATGGCTATCAGGTAGTGGACATAAAGGTAACCCTCTTTGACGGTTCCTTTCATGAAACCAACTCCTCAGAACTGGGATACAGGGTTGCCGCATCTATGGCATTTAACAAAGGGGACAGTATGGCCAGACCAGTGCTTTTGGAACCTATAATGGAAGTAGACGTAGTAGTTCCTGAGGAGTTTACAGGAGAGATAATAGGAGACATCAACTCCCGGGGTGGAAAGATAGGGGAAATAGCCTCTAAAGGAAAGGTCAAGACTATCAAATCATTGCTCCCTTTAAAAAGAATGTTTGGTTATTCCACTGATTTGAGGTCAGCCAGCCAGGGACGGGGAACCTTTTCCATGCAGTTCTCCCAGTACGATAAGGCTGCCGAGAAAAGGTGAAATTTCATTACCCCTTCAGGTCTTCTTCAGCGATTTGACGATTTGCCTCTAAGACGAGCTGTACTGCCTCGATTAGATTCCCCTTTGCTTCCTCAATGGTATTCCCCTGAGTATTTGCCCCTGATAATGCCATTAAATTCGTCCGTTATGGTAAAAACATCACCGATGTTCCAACACCGGCTATTCTGGCGGCTAATATTGATTGAGAGGAACCATCCATAATTGTCATGCTCATTACCATCCCTGAAACTTGGCTTTTCTCTTTTCCATAAAGGCAGCTACACCTTCCCTGTAATCCTCACTCTCAACACAACGGACAGCCAAAGTCCGAACCTTTTCCATGTCCCGCTGCAAGGAAGGTTTCAAAATCTCGCGAATAGAGACCTTGTGGGCAGCTAGACTCAGGGGCGCGTTTTTGGCCAGTTCAAGAGCATATTCTCTGGTGTAGCTTTCCAGCTCTGACTTGGGGATTATCCGATTGATAAGGCCCATGTGATAGGCTTCTTCGGAATTGTAGGTCCGAGCCGTAAGCAGTATCTCAGCAGCGTTGGCTGGACCAACGAGATGAACCAGCCTTTCTGTCCCCCGCTCCAGAGAATACGCAATACCCAGGTGGGCAGCAGGGATGCCGAACTTAGCATCGTCCGCAGCCAGACGTATATCACACATCATGGCTACCGAGCACCCCCCACCCATGCAAAAGCTGTGGATCGTAGCAATCACTGGCTTTTCCATCTGGGTCAAGGCAACCAGTGCTTTCTTGGCGGCTTGGTCGTATTCACCGCCTGATACTCCAAAGCGTACTTTTTCAAACTGGGATATGTCAGCCCCTGAGACAAACGCTTCCTCTCCAGCCCCTCGTATGATAAGAACCCTCAGAGTGGTATCCTTCACCACCTCCTTGACTAGATTGGGCAGTGCCTGCCACATCTCCAGGCTGACGGCATTATTATGCATCTTGGGTCTGTTAAAAACGACCCAGGCCAAGGGTGGCTCCTTCTGAAGGTAAATGGGTTGATCTATCATCACATCACTCCTTTAGCAGATTGATCGATACAAGTCTCGGTAAGCAACCATTGCAAATTCTGGTATAACTCCAGAAAATATAATACTACTTTTCTTGAAGAGATGCCATCTTTTTGTTAAGGGTCTGACTTAAAAGCTCTTGACAAACCTCATTTATATGTTAAGATTTCGCCCACTTCATACTTAAAAATCAATAAACCTCAGTACAGTGATAAATCATTGAGAGTTATCGGTGGTAAAGCCAAGGGAAGGAAGCTACTTTCTGACAAGGGGTTAAATACACGTCCCACCGCTGACAAGGTCAAAGAATCGATCTTTAATATACTGCCTGGTGATTTCAAAGATAAGGAGGTTTTGGATCTATTTGCAGGTACTGGGAATTTAGGAATAGAGGCATTAAGTCGGGGGGCATTGAAAGCAGTCTTTATTGAAAGTAGTCGGCATGTCTTGCCTGTATTAGAAAAGAACCTTAGAAACTGTGGGTTCACTGATATTAGCCAAATAGTAGGGACTACCGTAGATAAGGGGATAAAGATTCTGGAGAGAAGGAGAAACAGATTCGATTTTATATTTTTGGATCCGCCTTATAGAAAGGGTATTTTAAAGGATACATTGGTGAGGGTATCCCGATCAGAGATTTTAAAGGATAATACCTTGGTTATAGCTGAACACTCTTCTTTGGAAATAGTAGAAGGAGAAATAGAAAGGCTAATCTTGACCGACCAAAGAAGATATGGCACAACTCTAATCTCGTTCTTTGAACTCAAAACGAACTAACTCAACCTATTAAGAAAAGGAATCTTATGGAAAGACTTGCTGTATACCCAGGCTCATTTGATCCAGTTACCAATGGTCACGTAGATTTGATAAACAGGGCTCTCAATCTCTTTGATAAGCTTATAGTAACGGTTGCACTAAATCCACTCAAAACCCACTTGTTTACTATGGAAGAAAGGGTAGAGATAATCCGCGAGATATTCAAAGATAATCCCAGGGTTATTATAGATTCCTTTGACTGCCTCCTGGTGGAATATCTGGATAAACGGAATGTGCATGTAGTAGTTAGAGGACTCCGGGCAGTACTTGACTTTGAATATGAATACCAGATGGCGTTGATGAATAGAAAACTGGATAGAAATATAGAATCAGTCTTTCTTATGACAAGCTACAGGTGGTTCTATATAAGTTCTAAAATAATCAAAGAAGTGGCAAGTATGGGTGGTTCTGTGAAAGATCTTGTGCCTGATGTTGTCGACAGAAAGTTAAAAGAGAAATTCCCAAAATACAGAGAGTTAAACAGTAAAAACACATCTAAAAAGTTAAATGGAAGGTAAAAATCATGGTTCTGGCTGAAAGAGTGAGTAAGATAAAACCGTCGCCAACACTGGCAGTATCTGCCAAAGCAGATAAAATGAAGGCAGATGGCATTGATATTATAAGTTTTGGGGCAGGAGAGCCTGACTTCGACACGCCTCAAAACATTAAAGACGCAGCCATTAATGCCCTTAATCAGGGTTTTACCAAGTATACCGCTGTGGATGGAATTCAGGAATTGAAGGATGCTATAATCAATAAATTCCAAAGGCAAAATGGTCTAACTTATGAAAGAAAACAGATTATAGTTTCCTGCGGGGGGAAACACACTATCTATAATATTGCCCAGGCCCTTTTCAATAACGGTGATGAAGTGATTATTCCATCTCCCTATTGGGTATCGTTTCCTGATATTGTCCTTCTGGCCGATGCAACTCCTGTAATTGTAACAACCCGGGAAAAGAATGAATTTAAGATACTGCCAGAGGAACTAAGGGAAGCAATCACTGCCAGGACTAAAGCAATCATATTAAATAGTCCTTCAAATCCTACCGGTACTGTGTATACGGCAGAGGAGCTTAGAAAAATAGCGGAAATTGCTGTAGAAAAGAAACTGATCGTAATATCGGATGAGATATACGAGGAATTCGTTTACGATGGTTTGGCATTTACCAGTATAGCTTCCTTAGGAAAGGAAATAAAGGACTTGACCATTGTGGTGAATGGAGTTTCAAAGGCTTATTCTATGACAGGATGGAGAATAGGATACGCAGGCGGGCCACAGGAAATAATCTCGGCAATGAGTAAAATTCAGAGTCAGAGTACCTCTAACCCCACATCCATATCGCAAAAGGCCAGTGTAGAGGCATTAATGAACTCTCATGGTGCTGTAAATACAATGGTGGAAGAGTTTAACAGAAGGCGAAAATATATGGCTGAAAGGCTTAATTCCATTAATGGCGTTTCGTGCTTAAACCCTATGGGGGCTTTCTATGCCTTCCCCAGGGTTTCGCCCCTTTACTCAAAAAGGTTTAATGGTAAGAAGATACAAGACTCTACAGGTTTTGCCGATTTTCTCCTTGATGTTGCCAGGGTCGCTGTAGTACCAGGTTTGGCATTTGGTGACGATAATCATATCAGACTCTCCTACGCCACTTCTTTCGAAAATATTAAGAATGGTCTGGACAGGATTGAAGAGGCTATAAAACAACTGGAATAAGAGATTCTTATCTTTTCTCCCTTCATTAACTGTTATTCCCCTTATTAAAAAAGCAAGTTAACGATATACAGTGGATTTTTAAATCTCAAAAATACAATGCTCTTATATGCTTGGGTGCAGTTATCGGCTTGTATTCGCAGAATGTCGCCCAACATGGGTGCTACCCCAGATTTATCCCGTTAGAAATGATATTTTTAACAGGATTTAAAACCCCTAATGACGTCGCTGCTTCTTGCGTTGCACTTCACGGTTGAATGTAGCAACGTAAAAACATGATTATAAGCTGATCCATTGCCCGACAGTATCTACTGCCCGGCCTCTGCCAAAATGTTTGGTAAAGATTTGAAAATAATAAAACTCCTCCTTGCTCCGGATCATGGGATAATCGACCCGGGCCGATTTAAACTCCTTGGTGTCGACGGCTTTTTCAAAGTATGATGGCAGCACATCGGCGGACCCTGACCCTTGAGAAAATTCCTGTTTCACCCGCTTGGTGATGGCCTCTGGCAGATACTGTTCAAAGGCCTTTCTGAAGATCCATTTTTCGATTTTCTGATCTCCCTCCTGTTTCTGTTTGTATTCCGAAGTAACAGCCAAAACGTAACGAAAGAGCTCCCCAGATATCAAGGGCGCGACGACACGCACAGAATTACAATTGTTCATCCGGTCCAATCTCAGGGAAGCGTTATTGTGTAAAAAACCGATGCATTCCATTTGACGACTAAACAATTCTTCAACCGGAAAATCTTTAAGGTAAATGTAGCCGCAGAAGATCTCGTCACCACCTTCCCCGGAAAGAAGAAGATCAATGCCTTGGTTGCTTGCATATTTGGAAATAAGATAGTTGGAGACTGAACTACGGACCAGAGAAGGATCAAAAGACTCCAGGTAATAGATGACCTCAGAAAGGACACTTAGAATCTCGTTGAGATCTACGATAAGCTCATGGTGATCTGAATTGATGTGGTCTGCCAGCAACCGGGCGTTTCTGATGTCATCACTTTCGCCAACGCCCAAGGTAAAGGTTTTCAATCTGGCGTCGTTTCCGAATGTTTCTTTATAAAAATCGTTTGCCAAAAAGTTGATGACACTGCTGTCCATCCCTCCACTGAGCAAGCCGGCCGTCGGCACGCTAAAGTCCACCCGTGATCGCAAGCTTCGTTTGATGATGCTCCGGATATCTTCCAACATTTTATCAAGGTTTGTGTGTAGCACTTCCGGCGGGGTCTTGGGCAGTTCGGCAAAGCGGGTGAACCTGCCCTGATTGTCCATGTAATGCCCGGGCGAAAATTCATAGACGTCATCCGTGACCGCTGTCAGGCTTTTGAGTTCGGACGCAAGATAAAGCGTACCGTTTTCCCAACCGTAAAATAGGGGCTTGATGCCCAAAAGATCTCTGGCCGCAAACAGATCCTCACCATCGGAAATCACAAAAGCAAAAATTGAATCGTCAAGATAGTCCAGCATCCGGGGGCCGTATTCATGATAAAGGCGCAGAAGCAGACGTTCTTCCCTGAAAGGACCGTCGGAAACATCCACGGGTTCGGCTCGCTCTTTCCAGTTTCCCATCTGGCCGTCGTAACAGATTTTAAGCTCAGGGCTTGCCGATAAAAAGGCCGGCACCTGAATCCGGCACTCTTGTGAAATGTCATCAATGCCACCGTTGATGTCGCCTCTGAGGTAATTCTGCGCCATTATTATTCTTTTGTATTCATACTTTCCGGAAAAATGCGGACCGCGATGCTTGATCTTGTGAATCATTTTGTCCAGTTCCACTCGATCTCGATTGTTGAAAACCACAGCAAAACCACTCATTCAGTGACCCTCATTTTCTTTTTGGCTTTATTCATGCTAATTCCTGAATCTTGTGTCTTGGATCAGAATCAGTTGCCCCCATTATTCCAATTGGGGCGAAGCCCCCACTTTTTAAGGAAGTCATCAAAGTTTATTCTGAAATTATTTTAAAGTGCGCCCTTCTATTCTTTGCCCATGCATCCTCATTATGTCCTGGATCCAGAGGGTTCTCCTCGCCATAACTGATAGTGGAAACCCTGGAAGCCTCAACTCCGGCAGTGACCAGGTACTTCATTGCACTGTTTGCTCTTCTCTCTCCTAAAGCCATGTTATACTCATTGGCCCCCCGTTCATCACAGTGCCCCTCAATCTTGATTTTTAAATCAGTATGACCCTGAAGCCAGGAAACCTTCTTTGCCAATATCTCTCTTGCTTGATTGGTGAGGGAGAATTTGTCAAAACCGAAGTGAATATCCGTATTTTCAAATTCTTCTCTAACTGCTGCTTCTATCTTGGCAGCCTCTTCTATCTTGGCAGCCTCTTCTATCTTGGCAGCCTCTTCTCTCTTCGCGGCTTCCTCTCTTTCTCTCTGTTTTTTAAGCTCTTTTTCTCTCAGTTGCGCCTCTCTTGCGGCATTATCGTCATCTTCTGATTTCAGAGGCTCAGAGACCGTTGGTTCTCCCTTCAATTCTTCCTTTACTTTTTCCTCGGCCTTGGCTGTTTCTTCTTTCTTCTCAATCCCCTCCCTAATAACCTTTTTTGTACAGGCATTTAAAAACAAGGAAAGTGAGAACGTCAAACTAAAAACCAACAAATAAACTGATAACCTTTTAACCATTTTTTACTACCTCCTTTTGTTAACATCTAAACAATGGGATTCTCTACTTTTTTATAATTAGTTCGCCCTGAAAAATGAAAAATTTCCTTTGGAGCGAACATGAGCAGGATCATTAAATCGTTTACAGTTCGCAGTTAACCGTGAACCGTGAACCGTGAACAGTTTTTAAAACCTGCACTAGAGAGCAGAAAAGGGAATTTTTCAGTGTGAACTAACTCGTTTATCTTTTCTTTATATCACCTACACCTATAAATGGTACTGCCCCACCACCTGTAACCTGGGGGAGTATTCCATTCCATTTGTCTATAGCTTTGAGATTGGCCTCTATTTTTCTAAGCTCTATAAGA
>PFIF01000186.1:0-3407 GCA_002782605.1 Deltaproteobacteria bacterium CG_4_8_14_3_um_filter_43_13
ATGCCAAGGTTTCGAGCGGCTTCTGATACTTTATAGCCCTGCTCGGTAACCAGCTTGACAGCATCGACCTTGAATTGCTTTGGAAATTATCAAAATATTCTAAAAAATCAAAGCTATTATACTCAGGAATCTCCAAACTTTCCCAAAAATGTTGCCTTCTACTTCTATAATTTTTTTCCCTCATTTATTTCAATGGGCTAGAAACACTGTGTATAAAAACTCAGGAAACTTCAGACATCTTTGTGAATTGACATACAGACATGTTTCGACTATACTGTATCATCAAAAAGTAAGTTCCTATTCCTTAAAGTCCAAACATTACTTAATAAAAAGGAGGAGATTTATGGACATTGTAGAAGCCATAAAAAAACGAAAGAGCATAAGAAACTTTAAACCTGATCCTGTCCCGAAAGAGGTTCTCAGAGAGATATTGGAGATTGCCAGCCGAGCCCCATCAGCAATGAATACCCAGCCATGGGAGTTTATCGTGCTTTCAGGAGATGTTCTCGAAAACATCAGACGAGGCAATGTGGAAAAGCTCAATTCCGGGGCATCGCCTCATCCCGAACATTCCGTTGTGGGATGGCCATCTGACAGTGTGTACAGACAGCGTCAGGTAGAACTTGCCAAACAGCTTTTTCACCTTATGGACATACCAAGAGAGGATAAGAAAAAGAGGGCAGAATGGATGGAGCGAGGTTTCCGTTACTTCGATGCACCGGCGGCTATCATTGCCTTGTCAGACCGGTCTCTATCTGAAGCAGGACCGCTCATGGATGTGGGCGCTGTGATGCAGAATATCTGCCTTGCAGCGCTGAATTATGGTCTAGGTACCTGCATTGAGGACCAGGGCGTAATGTATCCGGATGTGGTGAGGAAGTTTGCGGATATCTCCGAGTCCAAACGGATAATAATCGCCATTGCCATTGGTTATCCCAACTGGGATTTTCCCGCGAACAGGGTAGAGAGTACCCGAGAGCCCGTAGAGAGCATCACAACCTGGTGTGGCTTTGAATAAAAGATAATCTGCTAGCATCTGGGATGCTCAAATGGATATTTTCGGAGCAAAAAGACAGAAGGAGGATCAACTATGAGTAGCAAGACACACAGTAAGAACATGGAAAATTTGGAGGAACTGAGAAGGAGGCGGGAGCGCATCCTGCAGATGGGAGACCCCAGTGCAGTAGAAAAGCGCCACCAAAAAGGACAGATGTCTGCACGGGAAAGAATAGAATACTTTTTTGATCCCGGTACGTTCACTGAGATAGGGATGCACGTTAAGCACAGGACGACTGCCTTTGGAATGGATAAAAGGGAAGTTCCTGCTGAGGGGGTTGTTACAGGTTTTGGTAAGGTAAGAGGCAGGCATGTTGTTGTTGCCAGCGAAGACTATACAGCTATGGCAGGGACTTTCGGCGAATATCATGGGAAAAAGTTTGCCCGTGCTATGGATTTTGCTAAAGAGAATGGCTGGCCATTTGTGGGTATCAATGACTCAGGGGGTGCACGTCTTCAGGAGGGGGTGGATTCCCTGGAAAGCTATGGTTGGCTGTTTAGGTCTCAAATACTGGCTTCGGGGATAGTTCCTCAAATAGCTTTGCTAATGGGGCCCTGCCTGGGTGGACAGGCATATCATCCTATAATGCAGGATTTCCTTATCCAAACAAAAAATACGGGGTTTATGGGTATTGCGGGTCCGGCATTTGTAAAGACGCAAACTGGAGAAGAGATCAGTCTGGAGGATCTCTCGGGTTACAAAGCCCATGCCATAAAATCAGGACAGACACACATAGTAGCAGAGGACGACAAAGATGCCCTGGATAAAGCAAAGGAACTTCTCTCTTTTATGCCATCCAATAACAAAGAAAAACCACCTCGTATAGAAACAGAAGATGATCCAGAAAGAAAGTCACCAGATTTGCTTGATTTACTGCCCGCAGAGCCATATCAACCTTTCGACATGTACGAGATTATCAAAAGGATAGTGGATGACGGTTATTTCTTTGAGACACTGGGACTTCACGCGAGAAACTTAATCACTGGTTTTGCCCGCTTTAATGGTCGTCCTGTAGGGATAGTTGCCACCCAGTCCACTCACATGGGTGGGTGTCTGGATATTGATGCCTCAGACAAAGGCGCCAGGTTTATAAGATTTTGCGACCTGTTTAACATTCCATTGGTTACTCTTCATGACTGTCCCGGCTTTTTAATAGGTTCACAGCAGGATTGGAGAGGCATCTTGAGACATGGTGCCAAGATGCTCTACGCCTGGGCAGATGCTACTGTTCCATTAATTGCTGTCATGGTAAGGAAATCATTTGCCGGTGCCCACTATGGCATGCTGGATAAGGCTATAGGTGCCGATTTGGTCTTTGCCTGGCCCACAGCCCAGGTTGCCCTCGTTGGCGCTAAGACTGCGGCCAGCATTATCTTTGCCAAGGAAATAAAGGAGGCAGAAAGCCCAGAGGAGATACGTGTAAAGAGAATAAAGGAGTATTCAGACCTTTATGAGAATCCCTATGAAGCTGCCGCCCGAGGTTATGTTGATGATGTGATAATACCCGAAGACACCAGAAAAGTAATTAATAGAGCCTTGGACGCACTGGAAAATAAGACCGTATCAAGACCATGGAGAAAGTATTCCAACATTAACCTGTGAAGTGACTACTCAGGAGTCAGGAGTCAGGAGTCAGAAGTCAGAAGGGGATTTGGGGTCTGACCCGACATTTGGGTTATATTGCTACGGGTCTGACCCCGAATCCGCCCTTTGAAAAAGGATAAAGTAAAATGAAAACCAATTTTGATGTCTTATTTAATCCTGATTCAGTAGCCATCATTGGGGTATCGAGAGATCCTTTAAAGATGGGCCATCAGTGTCTCGATAGCCTTAAGGACAGAGGATTTAAAGGAAAAGTATACCCTGTTAACCCCAATATCAAGGAGGTTTTGGGCATAAAGACATATCCTACCCTTGTCTCCATTCCAGAAAAGAAGATCGACCTGGTCATTATAGTAGTACCAGCCCGTTTAGTATTTGGTGTTCTGGACGAATGCAAAGATAAAGGGGTCAAAGGTGCCGTAATTATCACTGCAGGGTTCAAAGAACTGGGGCATCAAGACGGACGCAACCTCCAGAAGGATATGGCAGAAATGGCTAACAGGGCCGGAATAAAGATAATCGGACCGAATACATTTGGAATGGTGAACACCCATATAGGCCTGAATGCATCTTTTTCTCCATATCTATCCCAATTGAAGAAGGGCGGAATCGCGGTTATAAGCCAAAGTGGCGGGATCGCCCATGTAATAGTAAATCAGGGGGTAGCTGAAAATATAGGGTTCAGTAAAGTTGTTGGTCTGGGGAACAGGTGTAATGTAGAATATGCGGATTTGCTGGAATACCTGGT
>PFIF01000186.1:3456-26257 GCA_002782605.1 Deltaproteobacteria bacterium CG_4_8_14_3_um_filter_43_13
GATCCCCGCAGATTTATATCGGCAGCCAAAAAAGCAGCCATTAAAAAACCCATAGTGGCGTGTAAGGTGGGAAAATCACCTGCCGCTTACAAGCCGGCATATTCTCATACAGGTTCTATAGCAGGCAAATATGAACTGTATGATGCCGCTTTTAAGCAGTCGAACATTGTATCTGCCGGAGACTGTGAGGAACTGCTTGACATAGCCAAGATACTGTCTCTTTCTTCTCCGCCAAAGGGAGACAGGGTAGCCGTTCTCTCCTTCCAGGCAGGACCAGGGATTATGATAACAGATGTATGTGCAACCAAAGGCATGAAGCTGCCAAGCTTTTCAGACAGGACAAAAAAGATACTGGAAGAGACCTTGCCCCCTATGACAATAAGAACCAACCCTGTGGATCTGGGGTTTGCAAGAGGCTGGAAAACTCTGGATACAGTGATAAGGGCCGTTTTAGAAGACAGTAATATTGATGCCTTGATCTTCTTCATGCTGCCCCATCCTGTTGTACCCTTCAAGGAATTGTTCAAAGGCATGGTGGACCTAAAAAAGGAATACGGAAAGCCTGTTGTAATGTGTATAAATTCACATCAAATGGATATCCAGGATGTAATAGATGTATTTGAAAAGAATTCAATCCCTGTCTACACCACACCTGAAAGGGCTGCAAAGGCCCTTTCAGGCCTGGTCAGGTATGGTCAGGTTATTGGATAATTATCCGCTCTCGGTTATTCCCCATGCTGATGATGTGGTAGAGCATTGACGGGAAAACTATCCTGGCAACCCTTGGCATCTCTCGAGTAGTGGTGTAACCGCATAATTTCACTTGTTTCATCCAGCAATTTACGGTTTTTTGATGTTGACATCTGTTTCTATCCCCTGTTAAAATGATTGCGTTTTATTGATAACAGGAATGAGGTAAATTTACCAGAAAATCCATTCAATATCAACTTATCAGGGCATATCGGCCTGATAAACAATGGTTAGACATAAGTAATAAGGCGGGGGAAGGTTGTTGTGGGATATGCTGAATATATTCAGATTGGGATAGCGCTGGTTTTGACCGCTACTCTTGTTGCGATTATCCGCCAGTTGATTCTTCAGAACCGCCTACTCCAGGCGCAGATTCTCGCCCACCGTTTCGAGGCTCTCACTACAACCGGGAGGGAAATTACTGAGGGTGAGTTGGAGCAAGTCCATCTTTGGCCGGACAATTACATGAGTCAAGAGGTGTACGAGAAGTACAAAGATAATCCCAAGGCCATGCGCAAGTACCTGGGTGCGCTTGATTTGTACATCTACCTCGCCTTCGCTTACGCGCTCAAAAAACTCAATCTCCCTGATCCCATCGGATATGAATGGACAGAACAGTGGGCTGCTGCCTTGCTGGCGCATGAGGAGTTCCGCGAAGTACATGCGTACATAAAACGTTTCTACCCGTGGTTTGGCTGCTTCCTGGATTCTCATTTAAAACCATGACGTAGTCAACCGCTTTCATACAGCTGTCTAACAATGGTATTAAGCGCGACGGCAAAAAGATGCCGCACCTTATGCCGATCGTTATCTTTGGCGAATAAAAAATGGATTGGATAACTTTTCTAAGTAAATTAATTGATTCAGTAGTGTGGCCTGTATCCATCATTATTCTAGCATTAATCTTTCGTTCGCCACTATCAGAATTGATTCAAGTTTTGAAAAAATTCAAATATAAAGGTTTTGAGCTTGAATTTGATTCAGAAGTTAAAAAGCTCCATTCTGACATAGCTAAGACCATACCAGATAAAGGAATAATTGATGAGGAAACTAAAGCCGAAAAGTCCAAAATGATACAGCTATCCAGAGTTTCTCCGCAGGCTGCTATCTTAAATAGTTGGGCACAAGTTGAGAAGGAAGCTTTTTTAACTGTTCGCCGTCTTAAGCCTGAATTAGCTGATAAAGAAATTAATAATTGGTTATTGGTAATTCACACACTCCTAAATTCCGGCAAATTGGATGATGATAAATTTAGACAATTTAATAAGCTAGGCTCTTTACGTAACCAGATAGCTCACAATATCGATATTCCCATTAGTCAGGAAGGGGCTCAAGAATATATAGAATCGGCATTAATACTAAAAAGGCATTTAGAAGAGATCGTGTAATAGCCGCATTAAAACATTTTAAGACAATTTAAAGATAACCAATCAATCAACCCGACCGGGAATATCCTGCGGTGGGTTGTGAGCCAAAACCGTAGCTCGGCAGGTTATCTTCGCGTTCAAAGGAGGAATAGATTATGCCAATGATAGCTGTGCCGGCTCATTTTGATGGTGAGCGAATTTGCTTGGATGAGCCATTTGACCTGGAACCGAATACGAAACTGATTGTCACTATTCTTCTAGGACAAAAATCTGACAATGAGCATGAAAGTTGGTTAAATTTATCAAGTCAGAGACTAGAAGACGCATACGGAGAGAACGAGCCTGAGTATTCATCAGAGTTGCTCAAAGAGGTGAATCCCGACTATGAAGGAAGGTAACGTCATTCTTACACCAATTCCCCAGGCTGATGGTAAACTAAAGGAAAGGCCTGCGATCTTCCTCCGGGAAATGCCGCCCTATCGTGATCTGCTTGTTTGCGGTGTCAGCACACAGTTACACCAATATGTCAAGGATTTTGACGAGTTTATCTCTCCTGCCGATGCGGATTTTAAGTCAAGCTGTATTCGAACAAAATCTCTGATTCGACTCGGTTTTTTAGCGGTGTTACCGCGTCATCGTGTGCTTGGTTCAATTGGTTTCATCTCAGCCGAGCGCCACAAACGTCTATTGAGAAAACTGAGTGATTACCTTACCAATTCTACCCAAGCTACAGGTTGACACCTGACCAATAAGGATTGATGAGACCTGAAAAGTCGCATTCAATCCTTTGTTCAAGAAGCCGCGGGCATCTCACTATATAGGGTATTGCTTCGAAGGGGATGTGCGGGAGGCGGAGCCGGGCAAGAGAGGTTCATCTCCCAAAGAGTTGGTCGATGAAAAGGATTCAAGGGGTCAAGGATTCGAGCTAAATGCTTAGAGATTTGCCATTCTTACGGTTAAACCAAAGAGTATAAACCAAAATATCCGCTCTCGGTTATTACCCATGCTGATTGGTAGAGCATTGACGGGGAAGCTATCCTGGCAACCCTTGGCATTTCTTATTTCCTTTCGCTCTTTATGCCATCTATATGCCCTTTTGATAAACTGCAAAAAGTTACCGAATTATTGAGCTGGTACACCCCCTTTCAGGCCCTTTCAGGTATGGTCAGGTTATTGGATAATTTCACCTATCCTCTTGCTTGTATTAGATACCTCCTCTTCTAATTGTTTAAATAGTTCTTTAACTGGCAAGATCCTGTCAATCTGTCCAATACCCTGGCCGCATGAAAGGAATCCACTACCCAAGTCTCCTTCTTTAACTAATTTCTGATTTTTAGGCCCCTCGATCAAAGGATATATCTTTTCAAAGGGTGCATTTTCCTTCTCTAACTCCTGTACCTTTTTTGTGACGTCGGTCACCAGGCACCTATGGGTATTTCCGTAAGGACGAAACAGCACAACAGTATCTGTCTCCTTGGCTTCCAAGAGGGTATTTTTTACGTTTTTATGTATGGGACACTCTTCGGTTAACAGAAGTCTGGTTCCCATAATAACCCCTTCGGCTCCAAGAGACATAAGCGCCAAGATTGCCTTTCCAGTAGAGATACCGCCGCCGCCAATTACAGGTATCTTTACTGCATTTACTACAGCAGGTACAAGACAGAGGGTTGTAATGTCTAGCATCCCTGTTGCTCCTCCGTTCTCAAAGCCAACAACGGTTACTGCATCGACACCAATGGATTCAACCTTGCGGGCATAGCGCACCCCCACGCATTTATGGGTTAACTTTATTCCTTCGGGTTTTAACCTGGCAATAATGTCATCTGGGGCCCTGTGTCCGCTTGTTTCAACTACCTTAACCCCTTCCTCAATAATTACATCCATATACTCATTGTTATCGATGGGTTGCATCATGGGGAATAAATTTAGATTGACAGCAAATGGTTTGTCAGTCGAATCCTTAATCTCCTTAATGGCGTCTCTAAAGCTATTTTTACTCTTGTAAAAAGCAGAGGGGAGGATACCGAGACCTCCGGCTTCAGCTATTGCACTTACAAATTTTGCATCGGTGATATACATCATTGTCCCACCAATGAAAGGGTATTTGATATTAAACATTTCAGTGATTCTGGTTTTTAGCATTTTTTACCCCCCTTTTTTATAGGTTACAAACACTTGATGAAGTCGTAAAAAGTCAAAGATCAGACGGCACAGTAAAAAGCTCCATATGCAAGGCGCGTAAATCACGAGGAGTGAAGCGTACTTATAGTTACGCTGTAACGACGAGGGATGCAGCGCAACGCCGCAGATGGACTTTTTACGAAGCCGTTAAATCCTTCTTCTTGAAGTAGTTGAGATATCCCATGGCACACATGGGGATGTGGTGTTCTATTACCCATTGACAGAGGAGTTCTTTCCCTCTATCTGAACCCAGTGCTTCCCTCGTATCTGCCCTGAACTTTTCTGTAATCCCTTCCTGAGACAGACCCTTGCTCATCATTCCTGAAACACTCTCTTTCCATTTCATAAGCCAGTCAATGCCCATATTCAGGGTCTGATTTACCTTTTCTGTAATCCCAAAATGAGAAAACAGCAGGAGCTTCAAATCAAGCCCCAAAAAACCTTTAATGGTTTCCACATTTACATCCGGATCGAATTCCGGAGGAGGGGTTGTTGGTATCAGCCTCCCTGAATCGGAAAGGTATACCCCCACTGCGTCCCCTGTAAAAAGCCCCTTCTCTTTTTCTGAGTATATACAGATATGGTGATTGGAATGCCCGGGGGAATCGATCATCCGAAGCCTCTGACCTTTACCAAGATCGATTATCTCACCACCCTTCACAGGCATTATTCTGTCCTGTTCCACAGGCAGAACCTCTCCATACCATTCATCTATCAAGTCCCCGAATACCCTTTTTGAACTGTTTACCAGCTTTGAAGGGTCTATCATGTGCCTTGCGCCTTTTTCGTGAACCACTACCTTCGCCTCAGGCATCTCCCTGACTAATGTGCCGGCCCCTCCTCCATGGTCTAAGTGGATGTGGGTAACAACGAGATATGATATATCAGCAGGGTCAAATCCAACCCCTCTAATTCCTTCAATGATAAAAGGGACTGATTTTGTTGGGCCGGTCTCTATCAGGGCCAATTTTTCGCCTGCTATCAAATAGGCTGAGGTAAAATTGGGTATACCAAATACCCTGGCATCTATTAAGTATATATTCTCGGCTACCTTCTTTGTGTTAGTCATCAAACCTTCTCCTTTAATTGATTAGTTCACACTGAAAAATTCCCTCTTCCGCTCTCTAGTGCAGGTTTTTTGACCCATCTATGACTCGCTTCAGGCATTTTCAGGAACTCGCCCTTCGGGCTCAAACACCTGAAAATACTTATCTTCCGCTTCGTCAAGATGGGTTCCCCAAAAATCCTGCTCATGTTCGCTCCAAAGGAAATTTTTCATTTTTCAGGATGAACTAATTAGTTTTTTTCAAAAACCACGAGCTAGCAATTTGGGTATCGTTCCTGTTGCAAAAGAAGCCCCATAGGGTTTATATGAAAATCGTTTGTGCTGTGTTATCTGAAGTGTGCTGCAAATTCGTTCTTGATTTTATCAATATTATGTGATAATGTTATCTTCATAAAATCTTTAAAAGGAGTACTCATGCCGATCATAAAACCTATATCAAGCCTTCGCAATCAAACGAGAGATATTGCTTCGTTGTGCCATGAACAAGACGAACCCGTTTACTTGACCACGAATGGTGAAGGCGACCTCGTTGTTATGAGTATCGAACACTATGAAAGACTCAAAGCAAGGGTCGACCTTTTTGGGAAACTTGCTGTCGCTCAAGCCCAGGCTGCGGCAGGGGAAAAAGGGCTTACTCATACGCAAGTGATGAAAAAGCTCAGGCAGCGCTTGCATGGCAGATAAATACATCCTCCGTTACCTTCCTGTTGCCGTTGACGACCTTGTTTCAATATTCGACTGGATCGCAAATGACAGTCCAGCCAATGCCGCAGCGTTTGTTGAAAAACTCGACCAACGTATTAGCAGCCTCAAAACACACCCCTTACTTGGTCACGTACCACGTGACGAAAAACTCAAGAATTCAGGTTATCGAATCCTCGTCATTGAATCCTACCTCGTATTTTACATTATTCGTGGTAGAACCGTTGAGATTCATCGTGTTGTTCACGGTTCCCGGAATTTGGACGATATTATATAAAGCCCCTGTTTTTCCCCCTTTGCGGTACTTTTCATATAACGGCTGAGCATTTACGACATCCCGCCGTAACAAAGTGGAGGCGAGACGTGGGCGAAGTCCGAAACGAAGTGTAGCGTAAATGCTTTGTTATGAGCCGTGCCGATTTTGCTCATACGACTCATACGATATGATTTTTTTACTTATTTTCAAACTCTATGGTCTCCTTCTCCGCTTCTGGATAAATATTATCAATCACTTTCTGAATTTCCATTGTCTTTTGAAGGGAAGTAACAATCTTGCAGTAATGTTTTATATCATCAAGGAACAACCTTCTCCCTTTTCTATCTTTTAGCCATTTGCTGCAAACCTGATAGCCCCCGATTTGATACTCCCAGACTTCTTTTGTAATCCCCTCAAAATACCGACTCCGATTAACATAAACACACTTTTCTCCCCCATCATATCTCAATTTCTCAACTCTCTCATCGCCATCACCCTGAAACTTAGCAACAGGTGAGTCAAGTTCTACCGATTTAAGCAGATGCAAATCAACGAGCCTTTTCCCATATTCAGCCACTTTGCTAAACAGTTTGTAATCTTTCGTAAAAGGAATCTTTGGAAAATCAATCTTTAAGAACTCGGCATATTTTGTTCGGTAGATATTGGAATAGAGGACAGCGTAGATGTAATAGAAAATCTCTTCTGGTGACGGCGTCTTCTTATATTGGCATGTCAACCGTTCAACTAATTGCGGGGAAAGGTTCGGCTTCTTTATGGTATATTCTGCCTTTGGTTCAAAGAGCATCATAGTGCTCCCCAAAGATCTCTTCTTATTTGGGTTGCCTGTCTCCTTTTTGTCTGTGTCGGAGTAAAGGTAGAGAGGGAATAAAAATGCGATCCCTTTATTACTCAATGTCACTCGGCTTTCGATAATATTATCTGTCACAAATGCATGGTTAAAAATGCCTTCTGCTACTTGTCTTACTGAGACTAACCCCAAATTCTCCTCCATCATATGGCGCATGACTTCTTTGCGAGGTCGTTCAATAAGATTATCGTGGTAGAAAACCCATTGAATATCAAAGGGCCTATACAAGATCTTCGTTATTGAATCTTCCCAGTGCTCATCCTTTCTTACCTTTTCCCGGACAACTTTTAATTTCCAGTTTGATTTATCCTTCAGGTTAAATGTCTGCTTGACAAGTTCATCCGGCATTTTTTCATCACGGAACATTCTGATACGCCGTTTAAGAGCCTCTTTATCAGAGTCTATTACGAAACTGTCCCTTGATGTTACTATACCAACGCTATTCAATGGAAATGCTTCGGTTATCTTAAGATATTTTTCATAACTTCGCAGAAAGCTTTCATCCCTGTGGACAAGAAGATAAAATTCAGACTTCGGAGATAGCTTTCGCCAATCTGTCGTTTTTATATCATTCTTCAAAAGCCAATCATATTTTTTTTCTTCTCTCAATCCCCAAATCTCTGAATGATAGACCTTGCAATCTTTCTTCTCGCCTTTTTTCTTTATGAATAGGGCAATGGCTACTCCCTGCTGAATATCGAATACATTTTCATCTTTGGAACCGTCAGGGCATTTCTCTTTTTTCAGGCTGTTACCGTGTAAATCCAGAATATAAATTTCATTAAAGCTGTTCAACAGGGATTGCCGCATACCCCTGAAAGTTGGATTGTCAAGGTAGCCATGATTGGTGATAAATCCCAAAACTCCTTCGCCTGCCTGATCAATCTTCCATTGGGCAAAACGAACGAACTTCACATAATCATCCTGCAACCACTTAGGATTCCTTTCTCCAAGAGGTTTCCTGTCTATTTGATAATAACCATCATCTTTATAACCATCAGAGCGGGTATAACCTTTTTTCAGCAAATCATCTATCCATTTTCCTCTGTTTGCGGATACTCCCGAATATGGAGGATTGCCGAGTATCACTAAAACAGGCTGCTCTTTTTTGACCTTGCCTGCTAAGTGCGATTCTTCAGAAAGGGAGGCCATACCGGGAAGTTCGGTTTGGGCAAGTTCTTCCATCTCCAAAGTATTGGTGAGGTAAAGTTTAAATCTATCATCGTCCTGGAGCCTATAGCCCAATTCTTCCAAGAGAAAAGACATCTTCAAATGACCTACTGTGTACGGTGCCATCATTAGTTCAAACGCGTAGAAATTTTTAAGGATATGCTCCTTAATGAAATTTTCTTTTCCCCCTTCGCCATATCTGGAGACAAATTCCTCTACGGCTAATTTGGCTGCTTCAGATAAAAACGTAAGCGTTCCTGCCGCAGGATCTAAAACGGTAACCGAGTCGCTTGCAAATCCATCTGCTCTATTAAAATGCTCTTTCAAAATATGATGTAAAGAACGGACAATATAGGAGACCACGGATTCTGGAGTATAATAGACGCCTCTCTTTTCTCTCGTTTGCGGGTCGTATTCAGCCAAAAAGGTCTCGTAAAAATGGACGATAGGGTCTTTGCCCTTGCCCTCGTGAAAATACTGATGAAGGATATTTTTTACATCAGTAACTGCTAAGACTTCTGAAATATCGTCAATAACCCATTCCATCTGCTGGGGTAGGTCTCCAAGGGAAATGAACTTGAACACATCTCGTAAAAGTCCGATGGTGTGTGGAATGTTATCGTATGCAAGTTTTCTATTAAAGCCGTTTTCTGATCGGGTACGGGCAGCAAAAAGTCCGTAGGTGACGGTCTGTGAATACAGGTTGGCGAACTCTTCTTTTGAAAGACCGCTTATGAGATATTTTCTGAATGCCTCATAAAAACCTGAGATAAATCCTTTTCCTATGCTTTCTTCTTCCTTTAACTTCTGTGTTACGATCTCATCCTTCAAAAAGCGTGTTCTCTTTGCTAATTCTATTGCCAGGGTTTCAGCATCATAGACTCTTGGCAGAGAGAAGGAAAAGAATCTCTCAAGCAGTTTAAGAAAATCTGCTTTTTTTTCAACCGGCGGAACGGTTTTAAGTTTATGAACAATAAAAGGTCTGCCGATAAGAACCTTATCTATCAAAGTGCCATTGCGATAAAGCCTGAATTCAAAAAAGTTGGTTAGTATCAGGTTCGGGAAGGTACGCCGATAGCGTTCCAATTGCTCTGAATCTTCTATCGAATCTAAATTGTCAACTTCTGGCGACTTGGCTTCAATATATCCAACGATATGTTGTTTACCATCCCATATTCTAAAATCGGGATTGCCCGCTTCGGTTTTTTTGGGGAGGGAAGTAATATAAACATCTGTTTTGTTTATCGTCTCTGAATAAACTTTGAAAAGGTTCTCTAAAGTCGAATAATAACTTACTTCCGTGGCATCTCCACGAGATGCAATCTCATATACATTTTTTAAGTATGATTTTAGCATTTTGCCCATCCCAATAATTTTAAATTCTTTAGATACGGCATGGCGTAATTTCGATTATCTTTTGGATCTGAATCCTTACAATCTTTGTCACTATCCCAAATCAGATAAACTGGAATACCTAATTGACGGAAAATCACCGCCGGTCGATCCATGCTGGTCTCACTTTGGCTGATGAAAAATCGTCAAAGGGAAAAGGAACCAACACCACTTTACCTTTAATCATGAAAATGCCTCCCATCGGCAAGAGTGTAAATAACACGCTGTTGTTTGAAGTTCGGGCTTAGGAGACTAGCTACAACGTAATTTCCATTCCTGCATAGACAGCGAAGCATTGCAAAGTTGCATTTTTTTCTTCAATGATGCCATGACAATCTTCAACAATTTCATCCAATGCTGCATCCGATCTGTCTTGATTGTGATGGAACAGACCGAATTGCTTTACATTTGCATCCAAAGCCAATCGTAGTGCATCCTTATAGACAGTATGTCCCCATCCTTTTGTCATCTTGTATTCTTCTTCCGTGTATTCAGAATCGTGGATCAGCAAGTCACTGTTTGCAGAAAATTCAACATAATCTCGAAAATCGGGTCCGCCGGGGTGTTTATAAAACAATTCGTTGTCTGTCAGAAAAACAAAACTCTTACCACCCTCGACAAATTTGTACCCGATACCTTGATTAGGATGATTTAGGAGGATCGGAGTCACCTGAATAGAACTTATCTCAAAACACCCGTTGCATGCTCCATGATAGGAAATATCAGCTTTAAGGTCTCCAAAATTTATAGGAAAGTATGGGGGCGTCATGGATTTAGAAAAAATATCTTTTACGGAAGACTGGGCAAATCGACATCCATGCAGATCTAAGTTTGTTCCCTTGACATAGATCGGTTTGAAAAACGGAAACCCCAAAATATGATCCCAATGAGCATGTGTGAATATGATATGGTAGTTTTGCCGATTTTCTCTGAGTAGTTTGTTGCCCAACTTTCTGATACCTGTTCCTGCATCAACGATGAGGATGTCGCCATCTTTGCTCCTTATCTCAAGGCATGTAGTATCTCCTCCATACCTCAGGTATTCGCTACCTGACACTGGTATAGAACCTCTGGAACCCCAACAGGTGATAATCATAGTTCAATCTCCTTCCGTCTCAGTCAAAGATCGAGAATTTCAGATAACTTGTTTGTCTCAGCACCTGGTGCGAATATATAAATCAGATGAGGTTTGTATGGTCTGATTATTGATTAAAACCCCAGTGGTGTCAAGGATTTTCTAATCCTGACCCCTCTCCTACGAGGGGTCAGGGAATAGAGAAAACTCCCTAAACGAATTTTGACAAAAAGTAAAGTAAAGCCTCTTTTAGTCTTGAAACTCTGGGGGCATAGTGCTAATAATTTGATATGGGCATGACAACTCAATTCATCATTTTTCTGAGCGTCTTCTTTTCCCTTTACGGGTCTATGCATTTTTATGTCTACAGAAAGATCACATCCCAAACCACCTTTCCCAGCGTAGCAAACATAGCCATTATCATTTTTCTAGCCCTAATGGTGGTCTCCCCGATACTCTCCAGGACATTTACGAGCAAGCGGATAGACGGAGCTGGCTATATTCTAACACTGGTTTCATCTTTCTGGATAGGCTTTGTCTTCTACCTTTTTTTGATAAATGTAGGGGTTGACATAATCAATATATCCAGTAAATTGATCAGCAGGGCAGCCTTTGGAGGGGATCCCTCCCTGCTTATCCCTAAGAGCTATCCCACATTCTTCTCAATACTCTTGATTGTAATTGGCATCTGTACCTACGCCTATTTTGAGGCGTTGAATATAGGTATCACCAGAGTCGCTGTTCAGACCTCAAAATTACCGGAAGATGTGGAGGAACTGGTCATTGCCCAGATTTCTGATGTTCACCTGGGAGTTCTGGTAGGAGAAAAGAGGCTGAAAAAGATTACACGCATCATTAGGGAAGTCAAGCCGGATATACTTTTCTCCACAGGAGATTTGGTGGATGGGAACCTGGATACTATGAGAGGACTGGCAGAAGAATTCAGGGGTATTAACCCAAGACTCGGGAAATATGCCGTTACGGGAAACCACGAATTCTATGCAGGGATAGAGCGGTCTCTAAGGTTCACTGAAGATTCGGGATTTATGCTCCTTCGCAACCAATACGTAAACCTCAATGGCATTATCAACCTCATAGGAGTGGACGACCCCACAGCCGAGAGATTCAAAAACAGGGCAGGAGAAGACATCTCCAAACTCTTTTCCAGGTGCAATCCTAATCTCTTTACTATACTCCTCTATCATCAACCCAGGAAGTTCAGGGAAAATGCCTTCCTTATGCCCATTGACCTTCAACTCTCCGGGCACACCCATAAAGGTCAGCTATTTCCCTTTAACCTTATAACCCATATCTTCTTTCCACTGCAGGGGGGACTTTTTGAGGTAAATGGCAAAAAACTCTATGCCAGTCGAGGCACAGGCACCTGGGGACCTCCGCTCAGGTTTCTATCTCCACCCGAGATTGTTGTCATAAAACTGGAGAGTTTAAAGACAAAGGGTAACTATTCAGGTAGGCACAGAGGCACAGAGCACCAAAGGCACAAAGAATAGTTCAGTTACCAGTTATCAGTTATCGGTTAATTATTAACTGTAAACTGTTAACCGTAAACCGTATTTTTAGTGCCTTTGCCACTTTGTGCCTGAGTAGTCACGACAAAGGGAAATTAGAAGTTGAAGAAGAGAGAAGAAGATATAGGAATATATGTACATGTCCCCTTCTGCATAAGCAAATGCCCCTACTGCGATTTCAATTCCATTGTAGTATCACCGATCCCCGAAGAAAACTATATAAAAGCCCTGATTACAGAGATCGATAGCTATACTAAACCCCTGGCATTGCCATTCGAGGGTAAATCTGCAAAAGGAGAGTTAAAGGAGTCATTATTTTTAGAAAAGGGGAAAAGGGCGGTTGGATCGATCTACTTTGGGGGAGGTACCCCTTCCCTATTTTCCGTTGACAGTATAGCCAGGATTATTGACAAGATCATGTCTGAATTCTCATCAACTTCCCATGTGGAGATAACCCTGGAGATTAATCCCAAAACCTCTGATATGGAGAAACTTCAGGCCCTTTATACCATAGGAATTAATAGATTGAGCTTAGGGATTCAATCCTTTCAGGACATATTCTTGCAAAACCTGGGACGAATTCACACCTCTGCTGATGCCGTTAATCTTTTTAAGGATGCAAGGTCTTCTGGTTTCAGTAATATTGGTCTTGATTTAATCTTCGGCATACCTGATCAGACCCTGGATGATTGGGAAAGAGACCTGAGCTGTGCTTTATATCTCAAGCCTGAACACATATCAGTATATAACCTGACCATAGAGGAGGATACCCCTTTTTATGATTTACAAGAGGAAGGGAAGGTCACTTTGCCTGATGAGGATCTTCAGGTAAAAATGTACAGGCTGACTCAAGAAAAGGTTGCTGCAGCCGGATATGAGCAGTACGAAATATCAAATTTTGCCTTACCTGGCTTCCGCTGCCGGCATAACGAAGGATACTGGACTTTGAAAGAATATTTTGGGTTTGGCGCAGGGGCTCATTCCTATCTCACGGAGACATCACATAAAGGGGATTGGGGTATCAGGTGGAAAAACATTCCCAATCCTTACGAATACATCTCTTTACTGTCAAACAACGGTACGGCTGCTATTGAGAGAGAAGATTTGACCAGAGAAATGGCAATAAGAGAGGCTATATTTCTGGGGCTTCGCAGGCTGGAGGGTATCAGTCTTGATGATTTTGAGAAAAGATTCGGCATCTCCTTAGAAAAAACCTTTGCCAATGTTGTTCCCTATCTTCTCAAAGAAAACCTTATATCAATAGATGAGGGGCATCTGAAGTTAACTGTTCAAGGTATTTTACTTTCCAATGAGGTATTTTTGAAATTCTTTTGAAGAAACTATTTCCATTGTGTCTGCCGACGGATTCGGGGTCAGACCCGTAGCAATATAACCCAAATGTCGGTCAGACCCCATATTCTATTAGAAGTCTGATTACTCCTAACGGGGTACGCTGCTTCTATTCTGACTCCTGACTCCTGCATTATCTTGACAATGTGAAGCTTATGTGGTACTTCTACGTTCCACAGCCCCCAGTAGTATCTTCAAAATATTACAAAATAACCTTTGACATCTCGATGTAGGACAACAGGGAAGATGAAGATTAAAGATATATTAAGGGATATCATAAATAGTGCCCTGTCTGATTGCGTTCAAAAGGGAGCTCTGAGTATAAAAGCGATTCCTGCCATAGAATTGGAAACCCCTAAGATTCAAGAACATGGGGACTTTTCCACCAATATTGCCATGATTATGGCATCCGAGGAGAAAAAATCTCCCAGGCTAATCGCCAGTACTATCGCAGAGAGTGTAATAGATAAAGATAATGTTTTGGCTAAAGTAGAAATAGCCGGGCCTGGTTTTATGAATTTTTTCATAAACAATGACCATTGGCGCAATTCCTTGAAGGATATCGAAACACTGGGGGATTCTTATGGAAAAAGTAAAGCAGGAGAAGGGAAAAAGGTTCAGGTAGAATTTGTTAGCGCAAACCCCACCGGACCCCTTCACATCGGACATGGAAGGGGAGCTGCAGTAGGTGATGTCCTTGCAAATATCCTGAAGGCAGTAGGTTACGATGTGGTTAAAGAATACTATATCAATGATGCTGGCAATCAAATGGAAACCCTTGGAAGATCGGTATTTTTCCGTTATCTCCATCTCTTAGGCAGAGACGTTGACCTACCATCAGAGTGCTATCAGGGTGAATATATAGTCGACATAGCAAATGATATTGTAGCTAAACACGGGGATAGATACCTGGATGAGCCGGATAGTAAAGTTATCTCAAATTTTGCTGTTTATGCCGCTGATTCTATTCTTGAAGGCATAAAAGAGGATTTAAGGGATTTCGGAGTAAAATTTGATGTGTGGTCCAGTGAAAAAACATTCTTTGAGAACAACAAAATATCAGAAGCAACAGAGGAGCTCAAGAAGAAGGGGTATATCTACCAAAAGGATGGGGCTTTCTGGTTTAGAACCACAGACTTTGGAGATGAAAAGGATAGGGTTGTAATAAGGGCTAATGGTCAGCCTACTTATTTCGCCTCTGATATAGCCTATCACAAAGACAAATTGGAACGCAAATTTGATATGATCGTAAATATCTGGGGGGCAGATCACCATGGTTATGTCCCACGGATGGAATCAGTAATTCAGGCACTGGGGGGAGGGAAAGAGATGTTAAAGATCCTCTTAGTGCAACTGGTAAACCTCATGAGGAACGGCCAACAGGTAGCTATGTCTACTCGGTCTGGAGAATTTGATACATTAAAAGAGGTAGTGATAGAGGTTGGGAAGGATGCTGCCAGGTATTTTTTCTTGATGCGTAGCTCCGACAGCCAGTTGGACTTTGACCTGGAGTTGGCAAAAAAACAGAGCAATGAAAATCCTGTCTATTATGTTCAATATGCCCATGCCAGGATCTGTAGCATCTTAAGGCTTGCGAAGGAACAAGGATTGAATACCCCAGGGTTTGAGGAGGTTGGGATCGACCTGTTAAATCTCCCTGAGGAATTGACGTTAATAAAACAGCTCTTGAAATATCCTGAAGTCATAGAAGGGGGTGCTTTCGCTCTGGAACCCCATAGAGTAACGGTTTATTTGAATGATTTAGCCAGTAAACTCCACAGTTACTACAATAAAAACAGGGTACTCTCAAATGACCTGCCTCTGACCAAGGCAAGGTTGTATCTTGTGAAGATGGTTAAGATAGTTTTAAATAATGCCTTACACATCTTAGGCGTATATGCTCCTGAAAAAATGTGATAAATACATGGACAACAGATAGATGAGATTTAAGAAAAACTATCAGTTTTCTTTCAGCAAAAGCCTCCTGACTTTCATGTCAATAGGGATAGTCTTTGCCTTTATCCTTGTATTTATACTGGGCTTTATTATAAGCAAAGGATTTTATCAAGACCAACCGGACAGGATGAAGGTTCAAAAGTCTACAGGACCGGGAAAACATCAGGAAAACAGAATCCCATCGAAGATGAAAAGCAATAAGGAGAAAGACTCTTCTGATCTAGAATTGACCTTCTATCAAACCCTTCTTAAAAAAGAAGGTACACCTTCCAAACAAACCGACCAGGAAAATAACGTAAACAAATCCTCCCAGGTTGAAAAACAGGTAGAACAGAAGAAACCGTTGGAAATAAAACAGAGGGTTTCCAAAGAAGTAAAAGAGAACATTAAACCTTTCAAAGGATATACTCTACAGGTTGGGGCATTTCAGGACAAAGAGCAGGCCAGAAAGATGGCGAATAAATTGGAGGGAAAAGGTTATCCTGTATACGTAGTCTCATCAAATATGCCAATGAAAGGGATGTTGCATAGGGTAAGGGTTGGCCATTTTCAAGACATTAAAGATGCCAAGAAGTTAGGTTTAACTATTGAAATGAAAGAGAGGCTTCCCACTTATGTCACCTTTAGCTCAGAGTAAGGCTCTCGCATGTGAGTCGTGAATCGTGAATCGTGAATCGTGAATCGTAAGTCGAATATTATCAAGAAAGGGTAAATATGGAGAAACTATTAAAAAAAATCAGGAATAAAACTGCTAAAATTGCCGTTATTGGCGTTGGTTATGTAGGTTTGCCTCTGGCAATTGAGTTTGCTAAAGAGGGATTTAACGTTACAGGAATAGATACTGATCCAAGGAAGGTGGAGGCTATAAATAATGGAAGTTCTTACATACGTGATGTTGAAAAAGAGGAACTGATACCTTTAGTTCAGAGTGGGAGGCTGCGCGCAACCCTGGACTATTCACTTTTAAAAGATATAGATGCCATATCTATCTGTGTCCCCACCCCTCTTAACAAAACAAAGGACCCTGATGTCTCATATATCCTGGATGCTGCTGATAAGATATCAAAATTTGTTCATGCCAAACAATTAATTGTATTAGAAAGCACTACTTATCCTGGGACAACAAGGGAGTTGATTCTGCCTATACTCGAAGAGACAGGGTTAAAGGTAGGTGAAGATTTTTACCTTGCTTTTTCTCCTGAACGAATTGACCCCGGTAATAAATTTTATAAGACCAGAAATACACCAAAGATAGTAGCAGGTATTACACCAAAATGTACTGAAGTGGCCAAGCTTCTCTATCAGCAGGTCATAGATACTATAGTACCGGTTTCCTCTACAGAAACCGCTGAGGTTGTGAAGTTACTGGAAAATACCTTTCGCAGCGTTAACATTGCTCTGGTGAACGAGGTTGCCATTATATGTAATAAACTAAAATTGAATGTCTGGGAGGTTATCGAAGCTGCTGCTACCAAACCTTTCGGATATATGTCTTTCTATCCAGGACCTGGACTGGGCGGACATTGCCTGCCCATAGACCCTTCCTATCTATCCTGGAAACTAAGAACTTTGGATTATAGGGCGAGATTTATTGAATTAGCAAGTGAGATAAATACAGAAATGCCTTACTTTGTAACCAACAAAATAATAGATGGTTTGAATGGATTCAGAAAGAGTGTCAATGGCTCTAAGATCTTAGTGTTAGGGGTAGCCTACAAGAAAGACATTGACGATATCCGAGAATCTCCAGCCCTGGATATAATAAAGATCCTCAAGGAAAAGGGTGCAGAAGTAATATTTAATGACCCAAACGTTCCCTTTATAAAGACCGATGAGCTTAAGATGTCATCCGTGGTCATTGATGAAGAACTATTGAAAAAAATGGATTGTGTAGTAATTACTACTGATCATAGTGGCTATAATTGGGAATGGATTACAGAAAATGCCAATCTAATAGTTGACACAAGAAATGCAACCAGAGGGATAAACAAAGAGAAGATAATCAGACTCTAGCGGTTATCTGGAACCAGTCCGTTAAGATAAGCCCCTTATTTGACCTAGGCTAATCTCTTGATTTTATTGGTGCCTAGGGCCGGGATCGAACCGGCACGGGGTTAAACCCCGAGGGATTTTAAGTCCCTTGCGTCTACCAATTCCGCCACCCAGGCACTCAGCACTCCTTAATATTCATAAAATATAGCAAGAGATTTTTAATAGTATCCTCTTTAGCTTCAGTATTGATTTTTATAGTATTCTTTAAAACATTTGTCAACCAATTATTTCTGCACTTTACCACATAAGTACCATAATTTGCAAGTTCGAGTTGACATTTTGTTGGGGTTCTATTATTATGCATACAAAATTAGCTGGATAACTCCATTTATAAATATCCCATCAGTAAATAAAGACTCGGTTTGGTGCAATGATATAACTTTCCTGACTCTGAAAAAGAAAATTTCCCTCAATTTATTGTTTGGACAACAGCCTGTTAAGGAGGAATAAAGGATGGCAGATATTCTATTAAAAGAAGAGAAGGATGGCATTCTGATTTTAACCCTCAATCGCCCTGAAGCGATGAACTGCTTTAATTTTGCCCTTCTTAATGAACTCAATGCCGCTATTTCTGAGGCAAATTTCAACCCTGACCTTCGTGTAATAATCATTACCGGAGCATCCGGTGAAAAAAAGGCGGCCTTTTGCACAGGAGCCGATCTGGTTGAGAGAAGAACCATGTCTCCAGACGACGTCAAAAGGTTTATTCATACCATCAGTTCCACGTTTTCTAGTGTTCAAAATGTAAAGCTGCCGGTTATCGCAGCCATTAACGGTTTTGCCTTCGGTGGGGGATTAGAGCTGGCTCTTGCCTGCGATATAAGAGTGGTATCTTCCAATGCGGTAATGGGATTGACAGAGACCAGCCTTGCCATTATCCCAGGGGCAGGCGGTACTCAGCGTTTGCCCAGGATTGTAGGTATATCAAAGGCCAAAGAACTTATATACACAGCCAAACGTATTACTGCGGATGAGGCATTGGCCTGCGGTTTGGTAAACCAGGTAGTGGAGCCCGACAAGTTAATGGATGCCTGTATGGAGATAGCCCACAAGATTGCTGATAACGGTCCTATCGCTGTGCAGCAGGCGAAATTTGCTATCAATAAAGGGATGGAGTGCAGCCTCGATATTGGTCTGGGCATAGAAGCCCGGGCTTATGCCATAACAATACCCACAGAAGACCGTATTGAAGGGCTTAATGCCTTTAAAGAGAAGCGGAAACCCGAATACAAGGGCAGATAAGTAACTATTCAAGTAGATAGACTGTAGGCTTTTAGACTGTAGGAACGCGCCATGTTGTAACTACCCAGGCTGTAGGCCGAAGGCTTTTAGACTGTGCAGTTACTAACAGCCTTCAGCCTACAGTCTAAACAGCCTGAGTAGTTACGCAGATAGAAGACTGATGAGGAGGTTTGAATTATGGAATTGAAATACCCTAAAAAGGTTAGGTTAGGTGATATAACCGTGCGAGATGGGTTTCAGCATGAAGAACACTTTATACCTACAGAGGCAAAGCTCTTTTACATGGAAGAGTTAATCCTATGCGGTTTCAAACGCCTGGAGGTAACCAATTTTGGGAATCCCAAAGGGATGCCCCAGTTCAAAGACGCAGATGAGTTAATGAAACAGTTGCGGGGAAGCAAGAAATTAGCGAAGGCCGGTATTAACTGGGAGGAAATAGAACTCACAGCGATCACCATAAGGGAACAGGCAGTGGACAGGGCAATTGAGGCCAGGAAAGAGGGCTGGGGACCAGATCGTATTCTGATGATGGTCTCTACAGATGAACAGCACCACTTTGCTAACTCCGGCACATCACTGCCAGCATATTGGAAAGAGGCCGAACGGTGCATAAAAAAGGCAGCAGATGCAGGGATCAAGATGTGCGGTTGCGTCAGTACTATCTGGGGAAGCCCTATCTCCGGACCTACAAAACTGGAAGATGCTGTGGAATTTTCCAAACGATGGCTGGATATAGGCGCTGCAGACTTAGAACATGCGGATCACGACGGTTCAGCACCGCCGAATCAGGTCTACCGTTATTATTCCATGGTTTTGGATGCCATGCCGAATACAGACCTCCACGTGGGTCACTTTCATGTAACACGGGGTTGGGGATTAGCCAATGTATTGGCTGCCCTTCAGGCTGGTATAGACATATTTGAGGGGACCATTGGCGGTCTGGGAGGCCAGCCTGCCAACTTTATCGATGGTGTCCCTGTTACAGGGACCGGGGCATATTACTACAAGGACCCTAACGTGGTTGGTTTGACTACCATAGAGGACATGGCGGTCATGATGGACGAAATGGGTATAGAGATCGGGATAAATGTAGATCGTCTCCTGGAGTTGGGTACCATGATGGAGAAGACCATAGGCCGTCGCCTCCGTTCTGAAGCGATCCTGAGCGGCAGGATTCCCAAAAAGCCCAGAGAGGAATTCAAACGAAAAGGATTGGCAAAAGTCAAAGAAAAACTGGGCGAAAAGCCCGACCAGATTTATCCTGATGGCTGGCCGGAGAAAGCTCAATACAAATGGAAGTAAGGGGAGCAAGGAGGGATTGATATGTCAATGAAGGAGAGTGCAGCAAATTTCTGTAAGAATGTCTGCCCAGTTTGTACGACAGCCAGAAAAAAGCAGAAGGGCGTTGCTTATTGGTTTGTCAAGAACGTAGATCGAAAGGTTTGCCCTTTTTGCAAGTCTTATGAAAGTGTATACGGGAGACTTGCATATGAGCCAGAACCGAAAGATGAAATTTAAGCAACAGCCTGAAGTAAAGGGGTCATTGAATTTAGCCTTATTATATGCGCAAGGATTTGCATCCAGGTAGCGGGAAAGGGAGTTTTTCAGTCTAAACCAGTTAACTGATTAGCAAGAAGCTACTGGTACCACTAGATCAAGCTGTTTGATGAGGTGATTCAAGCGCTTAGAGGATTAAATATCTGGATCTCATTTCATTCAAAGGAGGTAGTTCAGCATGGATTTTGAGTTTACCAAAGAAGAAAAGGCGTTACAGGAAGAGGTTCGTGAATTTATTAAAAAGGAATCAACCCCGGAGATGTTAAAGGAAACCGAGGATATGGGTGACATCTATGGGGCCCCTGAGGGTCGAAAGATTATCCAGAAGATGGCGGCAAAGGGATGGCTTACCCCTACATGGCCAAAAGAATACGGTGGCCTGGGAGTGTCCGATGTTGCGAGTTATATGATCCGAGAAGAGATGGGTTATCATGGTCTGCCTTTCGGTTTTGTCGCTGCCCATATGGCAGGTCCTACGATTCTTCGATTTGGAAGCGATGAGATGAAAAAAAAGTGGCTGCCACGAATCGCAAGTGGGGAACTGGAATTTGCCCTTGGATATACAGAACCTCAGGCAGGATCAGACCTTTCTGCATTAAATCTTCGGGCTGAAGACAAGGGTGATTACTTTCTATTAAATGGAACCAAGCTGTTCAATACCAGTTGTCATATCGCAGACTGTCACTGGCTTGCTTGCAGAACTGACTTTGATGTAGCAAAACATAAAGGTGTTTCGATGATGATAGTGGATTTGAAGAGTCCTGGTATTACCATAAGCCCTCTTATCACCATGGCTGGTTGGCAGACCAACGAGGTTGTCTACGAAGATGTTCGCGTCCCTAAGGAAAACCTGGTGGGTGAAAAGAACAAAGGGTTCTATTACCTGATGGCGGCTCTGGATTTTGAGAGGATGTTTCCTCTTGGAAGGTACCGCCGTGTCTTCGATGAATTGGTCGAATACACAAAAGAAACAATAGTAGACGGAAAAGCTATGTCCAAAGACCCATTGATACGTCAAAAGCTGGCACAGCTTTCCACCGAAATTGAGGTTACGCGACTTCTTTACTATCAACTCGCCCATATCCTGGATAAGGGCGGTATCCCCAACTATCAGTCGTCAATGGAAAAGACCTTCGCTACAGAGTGTGCCCAACGAATTGTCAATGTGGGGATGGATGTTTTGGGTCTCTACGGTCAACTTAAGGAGGGTTCCAAATGGGCTCAATTGAAAGGGAAGGTGGAAAAATTCTATCGAACCAGTATTGTGGAGACAATTTACGCGGGAACCTCTGAGATACAGAGAAACATTATTGCTCAAAGAGGATTGAAATTACCGAGATAAATATCTGACCTGTGGGTTTTATTCTAAACTGCTGAAGGAGGAAATAAGCATGGATTACGATTTAAATGAAGAACAGGAATTGTTGAAAAAAGCAGCCAAAGGCTTTCTATCTAAGGAATGCAAGCCTCTATTCGTGAGGGAGATGGAGGAGAATCCCCAGGGGATTACACCCGAACTCTGGCAAAAGATGGCGGAGCTTGGATGGATGGGATTGATATTCCCTGAAAAATACGGTGGTATTGGCGGAAGTTATCTTGATCTGATGGTGCTCCTTGTTGAAATGGGATATTCCTGTCTGCCAGGACCTTTCTTCTCCACGGTTATTTTGGGCGGAATTACCCTCATGGAGGCAGGAAATGAAGAGAAAAAGCAGGAGTTACTTGGAGGGATCGCAGAAGGCAAGATATTTGTCACCCTGGCACTAACTGAGGCAACTGCAGGGTATTCACCCGAAAGGATAGCAGTGAAGGCAGAAAAAGACGCCGATGATTTTGTAATCAATGGAACAAAACTCTTTGTCCCGGACGCCCATCTTGCCAATTATATCATCTGTGTTGCAAGGACAAAAGAAGGAGAAAACAAAAAAGACGGAATTACCCTCTTTCTAGTAGATGCAAAGAGTGAGGGGATAGTGATTACTCCCCTCAAAACATTTGCTGGAGACAAACTGAATGAAGTCGTCTTCAACAACGTAAAGGTTCCTAAGGGAAACATCCTGGGTGAACTGGACAAGGGTTGGCCAATTGTGAAAAAGGTCCTTCAAAAGGCAGCAATCGCCAAGTGTGCGGAGATGGTTGGAGGAGGTCAACGGGCACTGGAGCTGGCAATAGAGCAGGTTACCGAGAGGGAGCAGTTCGGTGTAAAGGTAGGAAGTTTTCAGGCCGTTCAGCACCATTGTGCAAATATAGTAACCTATCTCGATACATCCAGATTAATGACCCATCAG
>PFIF01000108.1 GCA_002782605.1 Deltaproteobacteria bacterium CG_4_8_14_3_um_filter_43_13
AATAAAGGCTTTTAACCTCTCCGAGAAATATCGTCTTCCGGTTTTGATAATGACCGATGAGGTAGTGGGACATATGGCAGAAAAGGTTATCATCCCACCATCCAACCGGATCGAAATCTATCCCCGTCGGATAACGAAGCTCCCTCCGGAAGAATATCTGCCATACCTTCCTGATGAAGATATGGTGGCTCCCATGGTGGGAATCGGCGAAGGATACCACATACACTCTACAGGCTTAACGCACGATAAAAAGGGATACCCTGTTATATCCGCTCCTGTTCAGAAGGAAATGATAGACAGGCTGGTCTGTAAGATCCGAAACAATGTGGATGATATAGTTGAATATCAGGAGATTGAGACAGCGGATGCTGAAATAATTATTGTCGCCTATGGCATATCGGTACGACCCGCACAAAAGGCTTTAGAACTGGCAAGAGAGAAAGGAATCAAGTGCGGAATGTTGAAACTGACTACTATATGGCCATTCGCCGAGAAAAAGATCATTGAATTGGCATCTCAGGTTAAAGGATTCGTTGTGCCTGAGATAAATTATGGCCAGATATCTCTGGAAGTGGAACGGTGTTCGGCAGGTCATGCAAAAACTATTCTGGTAAAGCATGCAGGCGGAGCCATTTTTAATCCTGATGAAATCCTTGAGGCGGTTGAAAAATTATGAAAAAACAGGGAGATGAAGAGTTGAATGGAATGCCGGGAAGGCACCCTTTGAGTTCTCTCCTGCGAGAGGACAGAATGCCTCACATCTGGTGCCCCGGCTGTGATATCGGAACGGTATTTTCAAGCTGTCTTACTGCTATCCACGAATCAAAGATAGACTATAACAATTTTGCCATGGTATCTGGAATAGGCTGCACCGGAAGGGCTGCCGGGTATATTAAACTCGATTCTTTTCATACCACCCACGGCAGGGCAATACCCTTTGCCACCGGTCTTAAAATAGCCAAACCCAGGATGAAGATAATTGTCTTCAGCGGTGACGGGGACCTCTTTACCATCGGGGGGAATCATTTTATTCATGCCGCTCGCAGAAACATTGATTTGACAGTTATATGCGTCAATAATTTTACCTATGGGATGACAGGCGGGCAGGTAGCCTCTACCACCCCTTTTAATTCCAAAACAAGTACGACCCCACAGGGAAACTTTGAAAAACCATTTAATCTGCCTTATATGGCCGCTGCCGCTGGCGCTGTTTACGTTTCCAGGTGGACTACCCTCCACGTAAGACGTCTTACCGGTTCCATCGTGGAGGCATTTAATAAGAAAGGTTTCTCTTTTATTGAGGTAGTATCATCGTGTCCTACCTCCTTTGGCAGAAGAAATAAACTGGGGTCACCCCTTGATATAATACAGCATTTTCACAAAATCAGTGTAATCCAGAATGGCATCCATCCCAAGGATGCCAACCTGGACATAAGCAAGGAGATTGTAGTTGGCAAATTTGTAGATACGGAAGCACCTACATTCTTTGACCTGTTAGAAAAGATATATCCTCCTGAAACAGAGAAAGGGGCATGATTGTGACCGCAAAGATTTACCACGAGATTACCATCAGTGGATTCGGGGGACAGGGCATCGTCCTGAATGGCAGTATACTGGGTAAGGCAGCGGCTATCTATGATAAAACAAATGCCACTTTTGTACAATCCTATGGGCCTGAAGCCAGAGGAGGCGCCTGCTCTGCCCAGGTAATTGTTTCTGACACCATTATCTCTTATCCTTATGTGCATCAGCCCTCGATATTGATCGCCATGTCACAGGAAGGCTATGAAAGCAATATTGATTCCATTAAGGATGGCGGTATGCTTTTAACAGATTCAGATTTAGTGAAGCAAAGAGATGTGGGAAAAAGATATCTATCATACTCCATTCCTGCCAGCCGTATTGCTGAGAAGATGGGAAATAAGATGATGGCAAATATAGTGATGCTGGGATTCCTGGCATCCTTCTCCAATGTTGTTACTACCGAGTCTCTGAAGAAGGCGATTTTTGATTCTGTTCCAAAGGGGACTGAAGAAAAAAATTTAGGGGCATTTGAGGCTGGGTATGAGTATGGAAGCAAAGAGAAGCAGGGGTAGATTTCCATGACCACAGAAAGCTATGGCGCCCTGATAATAGGGAGTAAGATTGAATCCCTTAAGGCTGCTTACGACCTGGCAACTATTGGGCACAGGGTGCTTTTAATAGAAGAGGAAGAGAAGCTGCAGGCATCCCTTGAAGACACAGAGATACTGCCTTCAGGGGTCAGGTCGTGGTATGCTATCCACCCGTTGCTCATGGCGGTACGCAGCCACCCCCTTGTTGATATAGTCACACTGTCAGTTGTTGATGAGATTCGACATTCCAAAGAAGGGTTTTCTGCATTTATTCGGAACAAACCCTATTATGTAGATACAGAACTATGCTGCTTTTGCGGCCGCTGCAGAGAAATATGTCCTGTAGAATTGCCCGGGTCTTTAAAAAAGGCTGTAGATTGTATCTCGGAGAAGGGGATCCCTCGAACCTTTTTTATAGATAAACGCAAAAACCCGCCATGTCAGAAGGCATGTCCACTTGGAATCAATATCCAGGGGTATCTGTCCCTTATCGCCAGTGGGAAGTTCAGGGAAGCCCTGGACCTGATAAGAGAAAGCGCTCCCCTTGCGGGAATCCTTGGCAGGATATGTCATCATCCCTGCGAGCGTCAATGCCGAAGAAATGAGATAGATGAACCTCTTGCCATATGTTCACTGAAAAGGTTTGTGGCAGATTATGAATTGGAGAACCCGTGTCATGATTCAAGTACTGAACCCAAAGAAAGGCATCAGGAAAAAATAGCTATTATCGGTTCGGGACCTGCCGGACTGATGGCTGCCTGGGAGCTAACCAGATTGGGATACAGGGTTACCATATTTGAGACACTTCCCGTGGCAGGCGGAATGCTCCGCACGGTTATTGCAGGTTATCGTTTGCCCCAATCCATCCTGGATAAGGAAATTAATACGTTAAAAGAGATGGGGATAGAGATAATTACTAACTGCCCCATCGGCAAAGATAAGAAGAGCATTGGTAGTCTCTTCGATGAAGGGTTTAAGGCAATTTTAATTGCTACGGGGGCAGATGTTAATAAGAATCTGGGGCTTGGTGGTGAGGAACTGGCAGGTGTTTACGACTCTATACCCTTTTTAAAAAGGATAAACCTTGGGGAAAGGCCAGCCACTGGAAAAAGGGCAGTTGTAATTGGCGGAGGCAACGCTGCTCTGGAATCAGCCAGGACTCTGCTGCGTCTGGGAGCCGATGAGGTAAATATCCTCTACCGACGCACCAGCGAAGAGACGCCAGGAGACAGAAATGAACTCTTACTGACTATGGAAGAGGGAATAAAGATCAATTATCTTGTGACACCCATAAGATTTATCGGGAAAGATGGCAGATTGACAGGGGTCAAATGCATACATATGGACCTTGGGGAAATAGAACCCGATGGAAGACGAAGACCGGTTCCCAAGAAAGGCTCTGAATTTATATTGGATGCCGATACTGCAATTGTGGCCATTGGACAGGAACCTGAACTTTCTTTTATTCATGAAGAAAGTCCCATAAGGATATCACAACACAGCACCATTAAGACGAACCGAGACTACCACACGGAACAAGAAGGGGTATTTGCTGCGGGGGATGTTGTTACCGGTTCGGCCACTGTAGTAGAGGCTATGGGGGCTGCCAAAAAGGCGGCGTTAGCCATTCATTGCCATCTCAGGGGGAAACCCTGGCGGGAAACAGAAGATCAGGATGAAACAAGGGGAGACTACGAGCCTGTAGACCCCAATACCCCCCATGCTTTCAGGCCACTTATGCCTGTTAGAGGAATAAAAGAGAGAAGGGATAATTTTGAGGAAGTAGAGTTTGGTTACACTAAAGAACAGGCTATCCAAGAAGCAAAGCGTTGTTTACAATGCGGGATATGCAGCGAATGTAAACAGTGTGAGATAGTATGTCAGAACGTAGGGGCCGTAAATCATTCAGGGATAAAAAAACACACTGAATACCGTTTTCATGCAGTAGTCTCTCCCAGACCTTTGGCGGAAAAATTTGTATCGGTTTTGCCCGAAGAAAGGATATTTTGCGAAAGTGAATTCGGTGAAGGGAGAAGACTGGAAGAATCCCTTCTTCTGGGGGCCGGATTGGCCGGCAGGGCTGCGGCGTTTCTGACTTCTCAGATGGAGGTGATCCCAAAAGACTCGAAAAAACTATCTTCTTTATATAAAGAGGGGGTGAAAAGCGGGCTCTTTATATGTTCCTGTAACGAGAGTTCGGGCAATCCAGACGTAATGAATGAGCTGGCAAAATTTGGAGCTGGCTTTGATGAGGTGGTACATAGCGAGGTTTTACCCTCAGCCTGCCATCCAGATGGTGCCAGAATCCTGGCTGAAACCATAGAGGGAAAAGGAATTACCAGGGTAGTTCTGGCTGCCTGTTCTTGCTGTACCCTGGATATGATATGTACTGCCTGCAACGACCAGCGTTTGCGCTGCAAGGGAAATCTTTTTAATAAACAGGGGCTTGATCCCTCTATATTCGAAATGATCAATCTAAAGAATTTCATGGCTACCAGGCGCAATATGGATTTACAGGGCGTCCTTGAAGGTGGGAAAAACATGATAGAATGCGCCCTATCCAGGGTAAAATTTCAGGAAAAACTACCCGGTCAAGACGGAGACATGGCAAAGACCGTAGCCGTAATAGGAGCTACACTGGAGGGGTTGACAGCAAGCCTTGATCTGGAAAAGATGGGCTACCTGGTTTATCTGACAGATGAGAGAGACCCCCTGCTTGATAAAGATATTTCTGGAGAAGATAAACTTTATACCCCAATTATCGAGGATATTTGTGAGAGAATCAATTCAGGGAGTATTGTTTATTTGCCATGGTTCCAGATGAAAGCCTTGGAGGGTCATCTTGGAAATTTCAGGATTGAATTTCTTGGTGCCGATCAGTCCCATCTGAGGGTATCGGCTATACTATTTTCAGGTGTTGAACTAGAAAAGGTCCCTTTAACCGGCAACCTGTTAAGAAAGGGGTTCGCCCGCAGGACCCTTCCCGGGTTCCACAGTTTTTCTCCCTGGAGCACAGGGATTCCTGGTATCTTCAAGATGATGCTCCCCCCAGAAAACTCGTTTAATAAAAAAGGACTGCCCGGAACAGCTGCAGCAGCAGAAGTGGCAGCCCTTTTGCAAAAGTCGGAGATCAGGACTAAGAATATAGTTGCACAGGTGGATCAGGACAGATGCCGGGGCTGTAGTCATTGTCTTGAGGCATGTCCCTTTGCAGCGATAGAGATGCTAGGAGACGCCATAGAGGATAGAAAGTCAAGCATCATTGAAATGCACTGTCAGGGCTGTGGCACCTGCCTTTCCGTGTGTCCTACAGGGGCAGTGGATACCATTTATAAGACTGAAAAACAGATAGAAGAATTGATTGAAGTGATGTTAAGATGAAACATAAAATCAAGTTCTCACCCCCACCCTCCCCTCCCCCTTCAAGGGGGAGGGTTTGGGAGGGGGTAAAAAAAGGAAATTCCTATACTATCAAGGTGCTGGCCTTTTTATGTAACTGGGCTCCATGGTCATGCTACACCGGTATGGGGGAATTGGGGATGCCTATTCCAGGAGAAGTCAATGTTATAAGGGTTATGTGTGCCGGTCGTGTCAACACTGCTCTTCTACTGAAGGCATTTGAAAAAGGGGCAGATGGGGTTTTAATTGTAGGGTGCAGGATAGACAACTGCCAGAATGGGACCGGCCCAGAAGTGGCTTTGAAAAACATTGAGCATACTTACGAAATATTGAATCTGTTGGGATTGAAAAAAGAGAGGCTTCAGTTTAAGTATTACTTAGCCCATGAATCTGAGAAACTCTCTTCTGACTTACATGAGTTTGTGAAACGGATAGAGGGTCTGGGGCAAACCCCAATCTCTGGAAAGTGAGAGTTGGTGGAAATGTCTAATTCTAATAAAAGTCTGACCTTAATCATCAAAGAATCCGGCATCTACCAATGTCTTGATTGTGGCAAATGTACTGGCGCCTGTCCAATAGCGGAAACAGGAAAGGCATTTTCTCCAAGACTCGCTGCGAATAAAATCATAGAGAAAGGCGATAACGATCCTTATGTACAGGAATTTATCTGGGCTTGTCTGACCTGTGGCAGGTGTGATGGCAGATGCCCCTCAGGGGTTAAATTTTCGGATTTTGTACGGATGCTGAGGGAACGTTGGATTGATTCAGGCAAATCTGGCATTTACAGCCACGGCGGGGCAATGCTTTCATTAATGAGGATGATGTCATCACCCGGTATAAGGCAGAATCGCTTAGGGTTCCTTCCTCCGGAGATAAAGACCCAATCGAGAGGCAAGGTTCTCTATTTCGTTGGCTGCTTACCATATTTCGATGTGTTTTTTAAAAATCTTGACTTACATACAGTTCAGATAGCCAAAGATTCTCTAAAAATCCTTAACCATTGCAATATTGAGCCTGTTGTATTGGACGATGAAAGGTGCTGCGGTCACGACCTCTTTTGGGCAGGGGATCAAAAGGGTTTTGCCAGGCTTGCAAAAGAGAGCTATGAGGAGATCAAAGACCATGGAGTAGAGGAAATTATCACCTCCTGTCCGGAGTGTCTCTATACGTTCAAAGAAATATTCCCCAAGGTACTCCAAAACTTTGATCTCAGGGCAACCCATATTTATGAGTCAATTGACAGGGAATTAATCAGCGGAAACAATAGTCTTAGCCTTAAACCCCTGCCCTTGCAGGTCACCTTTAAGGATTCGTGTCGTCTGAGCCATTATAGGGATGTCTCTCAGATATTCAGGAAACTATTAGGACAAATCCCACGATTAAACATCAGAGAAACGCCTGACTCAGAAATCGGGAATATCTGCTGTGGAACATCTGCATGGGTAGGCTGTGGCGAACATTCCAAGAAGATACAGATAAAACGTCTGAAGGAGACCATAGCTGCGGGAAGTCAGCTATTGGTGAGTTCTTGTCCTAAATGTCTGATACACCTGCAATGTACCATGAATGATTTCGGTTATAATGAGAGATTAAAGATAAAGGATGCGGTATCGCTTTTTGCGGACGCACTGGAGTAGCGGGATGTCCCTTTAACAGCGCACTTAAGTGCGCTGTTGTCGCTATGAATTGTTACAAATATTCCCTCCCTCTTGATGGGGGAGGGTGAGGAGCAATTAGATGTCTGAAGTTTCAAGTTCAAATGGTGAATTGAGGATCGGTGTTTACGTCTGTCACTGTGGATTAAACATTGCGGGTACTGTTGATTGTGAGGCGGTGGCCCGCTTCGCAGAGAGCTTAGCAAATGTGGTAGTCGGGAGAGACAACCAGTATCTCTGTTCAGAACCAGGTCAGCAGTTGATTCAGAATGACATCAAAGAACACCATTTAAACAGGATAGTGGCAGCATCCTGTTCCCCCAGACTACATGAGCCTACCTTTAGGAGGGCCTGTTCAGAAGCAGGGTTAAACCCCTACCTGATGGAGATGGCCAATCTCAGAGAACAGTGCAGTTGGGTACATACCAACCAGCCCAGGGAGGCCACGGAAAAGGCCAAGGACCTTGTAAAAATGGCGGTTTCCAGGGCCCGTAAACTCCAACCTCAAGAGGAACTGAAGGTTCCGATCATTAAATCTACGCTGGTTATAGGAGGCGGAGTAGCTGGTATCCAGGCGGCTTTGGACCTGGCAGACAGCGGTTATCAGGTATATCTGGTGGAGAAAAAACCCAGCATAGGGGGAATCATGGCACAACTGGATAAAACATTCCCTACTATGGACTGCTCCATCTGAATTCTGGGACCTAAGATGATGGATGTCGGTCGACATCCCAGGATTAAGATGCTTACCCTCAGTGAAGTAAAATCCATTAGCGGTTACGTAGGAAATTTTAACGTAAAAGTAGTTAAAAAGGCCCGAATGGTGGATGAAAAGGAATGTACGGCATGCGGTGATTGCACCAAAGAGTGCCCTGTTGTCAAGCCCGATGAATTTGATATGGGGCTTAGTTCCCGGAATGCCATATACCTGCCTTTCCCCCAGGCAGTTCCTTCTGCCTATGTTATCAACCGGGAAGAGTGTCTGGGAAGTGATCCTATTATCTGCGGAAAGTGCATAAAGCTCTGTGAAAAGGGCTGCATTGATTTCGACATGAAGGACGAAGAGATCGAATTCAAGGTAGGTACAATCGTCGTTGCTACGGGTATGGATGTATACGATCCTTCTGAGATGGACGAATATGGATATACACGCTATGAAAACGTTATTACCAGTATGGAATTTGAAAGGCTCATCAATGCTGGAGGACCTACGAAGGGAGAGATCATCCGACTAACTGACCGTAAGGTACCTCAATCGATTGCTTTTATCCAATGCGTCGGTTCTCGCTCTGTTGATAAAGGTGGAACCTATTGCAGTAATATCTGCTGCATGAACACCGTCAAAGATACCCTGGTGCTCAAGGAGCACTACCCTGAAATGGACATAAAGGTGTTTTATATTGATATAAGGGCATCTGGTAAAGGTTTTGAGGACCTTTTCAGGAGAAGTAAGGGGGAAGGAGTCCGCTATATTCGGGGGCTTCCCGGGCAGATAAAGGAAGACCCACATACCAGAAACCTTGTCCTGTCAGTGGAGAATACTGCCACTAATAAGCTTCTGGAACATGAGGTTGAGATGGTGGTACTGTCTTTGGGGGTAAAGCCCTGTGAGGATGTTAAAGAGACCCAGGAGATGTTAGCCCTGCAGAGGACCTCGGATGGATTTTATCTGGAGGCACATCCCAAACTCCAGCCAGTTGATTCTGCTACAAAGGGAATATTCTTTGCCGGATGTGCTGAAAGCCCCAAAGATATTAAGGATTCAGTAACTCAGGCTTCGGCCTCGGCTGCCCGGGCCATGCGACTGATGAATAGCGGAGAAATAACGGTAGAAGCGATAACCGCTGAGGTGCTTAAAGACGAATGTAAACTCTGTGGGGTATGTGTCAGGGTATGTCCTTACAATGCCATTACAATGGATAAGGACAATAACATCCCGGCTCAGGTCATTCAGGCTGCCTGCTCAGGATGTGGTACCTGTGCTGCAGAGTGCCCCACCAATGCCATCTCCATGAGACACTTCACTGACAGCCAGATAGAAGGACAGATTGATTCATTGCTGGAGGAGGAGCCGGCGGAGAAGATTCTGGTCTTTGCCTGTAATTGGTGTTCCTATGCAGGCGCAGACTTTGCCGGTGTTTCCCGTTTGCAGTATCCTTCCAATGCCCGTCTCATTCGTACTATGTGCAGCGGCAGGGTAGATAAAAAATTTATCTGGCGGGCCTTTGAAAAGGGTGCCCCGGTAATCCTGGTTTCCGGCTGCCACTTTGGGGACTGTCACTATATCGATGCCAACCACTGGACCAAGAAAAGGGTAGAGAAGATATGGAAAAAGATGAAGAAATCAGGCATCCGTCCAGAACGACTGCAACTGGAATGGATAAGCGCAGCGGAGGGTATCCGTTTTTCTAATGTCATGAAAAGAATGGAAGAATTACGGGCTGGTGTTACCCCTGATGAGATAGAAGATACAAGGAAGATAC
>PFIF01000267.1:0-1608 GCA_002782605.1 Deltaproteobacteria bacterium CG_4_8_14_3_um_filter_43_13
CTCCGGAAATGAGCAGCTTAAAATAGTCCTTAACCTTTTCCCTAATCTTTACTTCTTCCACGGCAATATCATCGGGGAGGCGAGAGCGCACATCATGAAATGCACCAACAAAAAGGACCCCGGTTTCCTCTTTCATCAAGGTCTCATTGATGGTGCTGGCAATAAACCGATCCCTTTTCTCAAGGAGAAGGTCTTCGCTAAATCCATTTACTATCTGGGCAGTTCCCCTTTCCCATGGAGATCTAATCTGAGCAAGTCTCAGGATTCGTTCATATTCCATCCTTAAAAGCGACACATCTTCGGTTTTTTGGATCTTTCCGCCCCTCTTGATAAGATCAAGGATAATCTGATAGTTGTGGCTGCCCTTGGCGGCACCCTCTTCTATGATTTTCATCCCCATATCTCCTTCTGCAATCAGTCCATCCTGGTATATCTTAAGCCCAATAACATCCAAGTTTTTGAAATAGTCCTCGATCGTCTTCCAAAATCGGGTTACGACCTTCTTGTGTCTCTCCCAGTGCTCCTTGCCGCATATCTCAGCGCTCCTCTTTTCAACAACGGTTCCGATTTTCCCCAGATCCCTGTCCCCGTGTATGATGGGAACGTAGAGCAAGGTTCTGGTCATGCAACCACCCTTTGTCCTTCCAATGGTCTTACAGTTGACCAGTTTTTCACATCGATCTCCCGAAATGAGCATGAATCTTCCTTACAATACTCGTTCACCAGCTTATAGGCATTGCTGATCTTTTCGAACCGCTTAGGGGCATTTAATTCCCCTGAAAGCTTATCGGGGTGAAACTTCTTGGTCAATTGCCAGTACGCCTCTCTGATTTCCTGGATGGTTGTCTCTTCTTCCAGCCCAAGGGTCCTTCTTGCCTCGTCTATTTCAGCATAATCCACCCTCTTAATCTCAAACGTTCTAAAACTATAAGGAGGAAGCGGGCCTATGATTCGGAAGTTAACCCTGTTTTCGTAAGCCCTATCAAGTTCGGCAATCTGTTCGTCCAATGTGTGTTCTCTATCCTTCTGAATCAGAAAGGCCACGTTCATTATAATGGAGTCGTCCATGAGGTCATGAAAACAATGTTCTTCAGCGGTCGGGAGCAACCCATCCAGTATCTCAGCCCTGTATGTTTCCCTCTTGTTATCCAGCAATTCCTTGACCCGTTTCCCCACCTTTATTTTTATTTCAAATAGTTTATTATCAGGCTCTGACGCCGCTTTCTCCTTTAACTCCTTTATCTCTTCCTCTTCTCCTGTTTCCTTTAACACCGTATCTAAATCTGCCCACAGGGCTACCACATCCAGTTCTATCTTGTTTTCAGTTTCCCTGAGGTTAGCGTGAATTTGATCATATCCCTTTTCCATGACCCGCCGGATCGTGTCATCCCCTTCAACCACTGTCCCGAACTTGACGGGAATGATATTTTGATATTTTATTACCTCTTCTAAGACTGATTGATAGATGGTCAGATTACGAAGCAGGGTTTCCCTGGGTAGTGAGTCAAATTGTGTATAAGGCAAATGGCTTACAATTGCGGCAATATCCTGATAGGGAAGGGTATAGACTTCTCCCTGATCAATGCCTATGGAGCCTAGATTTTTAGG
>PFIF01000267.1:1651-5322 GCA_002782605.1 Deltaproteobacteria bacterium CG_4_8_14_3_um_filter_43_13
GTCATTTTGATCCCTCCATTCTGGATACAGTGGTCAGTGATCAGTGAACAGTGATCAGTTCAAACCACTAGCTACTAGCCACTGACCACTGACCACTGGCCACTGACCACTGATAATGCTTCCTTGAAGTGTCTGTCTGAAATCGTAAAATCAGAGTAATCCTGACCTTCATTCCCGGATCGGGGTTGGGGGCAAGTTTCTATAAATTCTCTTATGGCGGACATGGAGGCTTTCCTGCATATGGCCTCTATGTCTGCTCCTACAAGGCCATCGGTACTACTGGCCAGGAACTTGATATCCACATCGGAAGCCAGGGGTTTTCCTTTTGTATGAACTTTGAATATTTCCAGTCTCGTCTTCTCATCGGGGATTGGAAGCTCCAGCAAGAAATCAAACCTGCCAGGTCTTAGCAAGGCTGGATCGATAATATCCAGCCTGTTAGTGGCTGCAAGAACCATGATTCCCTTGAGTTCTTCAATGCCATCCAGTTCGGTCAGGAACTGGCTGATTACTCGATCTACCACATGGGACGCAGCCTCTGAGCCTCGTCTGGGAACCAGGCTATCTATTTCATCGAAAAAGATGATGCATGGAGAAGCCTGTTTGGCCTTTTTGAAGACCTCCCTGATCCCCTTTTCGCTCTCTCCAACCCACTTGGAGAGAAGCTCTGGACCTTTGATCGAGATAAAATTGACCTCTGATTCCGAGGCTACTGCCTTAGCAAACAGGGTCTTCCCTGTTCCGGGAGGCCCATAGAGCAAGATCCCTTTGGAGGGGCTGGTCTTGGCATGTTCAAATAGCTTGCTGTACTTCAGTGGCCACTCAGTGGTTTCCTTCAGCACCCTTTTTACATTGGTGAGACCCCCAACATCATCCCACTTTACGTCCGGAATTTCTGTGAACACCTCCCGGATGGCCGAGGGTTCCACCTCTTTCAGGGCCTCCCCAAAATCGTCCATGGTGATTTGAAGGCTCATCAGATCTTCGTATGGGATATCTTCAAGCTCAAAATCAATGTTAGGAAAGATCTTCCTCAGGGTGGTCATGGCTGCTTCCCGACAAAGGGCCTCCAGATCGGCTCCGACAAATCCATGGGTGATCTCTGATAAGCGAACAAGATCCACATCCTCGGCTAAAGGCATACCCCTTGTGTGTATATCCAGGATTTGAAGCCGTCCGTTCTTGTCCGGTATGCTGATCTGGATCTCACGGTCAAAACGGCCTGGTCTTCTCAGGGCCGGGTCAAGGACATTTGGAATGTTGGTGGCACCGATCACAATAACTTGCCCCCTGGAGGAGAGCCCGTCCATCAGGGCCAAGAGCTGGGCCACCACTCGTTTCTCAACCTGCTTCTCGCTGCCCATCTCCTCACGTTTCGGGGCGATGGCGTCAATCTCGTCCAAGAATATGATGCTGGGGGCATGGGCAGCCGCCTCTTCAAATATCTTCCTTACGTTGGCCTCGCTCTGGCCATAAAACTTGTCCATGATCTCAGGACCGCTGAGCTGTGCGAAGTATGCGTCCGTCTCATTGGCAACGGCCCGGGCAATCAGGGTTTTGCCGCATCCGGGAGGACCATGGAGAAGAACTCCCTTTGGAGGATCAATGCCCAGCCTTTCAAAAACCTGGGGGTATTTAAGCGGAAGCTCAATCATTTCACGGATGCGCCTGATCTCCTTGCCTAAGCCTCCGATATCTTCATAGGATATCCTGATCCTGGCCTCCCCGGGCTCTCCTTTCTCCTGGATCTTCATGACGGTCTTGGGGTGGATCATCACAACCCCTGAAGGCCTGGTCAACACGACCCTGAAATCCTGGGTTCTGGCCCCAAAAAGCCTTGCTCTTATCGTGTCCCCTTCCATTAGAGGCAACCCTTCCAGCAGACTCCCGATGTAGCGGGTATCATAGGAACGCATCAAGGTTAAAGGGGTAACAACAATATTTTGTGCTGGATGGAAATCAGACTTTGTGACGGTAATTTTTTCATCTATACCAATCCGAGCATTTTCGCGGGTGATTCCATCCATGCGAATCAAAGTCTTGCCACGGTCTTCTATGTAGGCAGGCAAAACCTTGGCTACGGTTTCCCTTTTTCCTTTAATCCTTACCACATCTCCCACTTCGACTCCGATCTTTTGGAAGTCGGCAGGGTCAAGGCGAATAATGCCGCGGCCTACATCCTTGGGGTCGGCCTCTGCCACCTTCAGGGTGACGGATTTGCTCTCGATATCATTCTCATTCTTTTGGGTTTTCATATCTTAACTCAGTGTGGTTAGTGATCAGTGGTTAGTGGTCAGTGGTTAGTGATCAGTGATCAGTGGTTAGTGGTCAGTGGTTAGTGTCCACTGTTCACTGTTCACTGTCCACTGATCACTATCTTTATATCCAATATGCCGTTCTTATATGTCCATGTCATATCTTCGCTTTTGACTGATCGGGAGAGGAGTATCTCTTTTTGATATTTTCTGTTTTCTCCCAGGGTACTGATATTCAGGATGTCTCCTTTGATCTCCAGGTTGATATCCTTTTCTTCGATGCCTGGCATCTCTGCAATAATATGGATCTCCTTCTGTTCTTCGAACACGTCCACGATGGGATCGCGCACTTCTTCCACAACAGGCCCCTTGGGTGTTTTTTTGATATTTCCAAAGGACTGGACCGAAGGTCTGCCGTCGGCCAATGTGCGGATATTTATTCCGTAAACCCCTTTCAGATCCTTGAGTCCTTTAATTTTTTCTAACCCGCTGAAATTGATCTCACCCGTCTTCTTTAGCTCCTCCCCCTTTTCAGCCAACTTGGTGGCGCTATCTATCAAATTACCAAGCCCCTTGAAAAGACCACCAAGCCCGAAATCAAAGCTGGTGCCCTCGTCTCTATCTCCCGGTTCTTTCTTGTCCTTTTTTTCAGTCATTTTCCCCTCCAATAGGATGTCCAAAGTCCAATGCCCAAATTGTCGGTTGTCCGTTGTTTTTGTACCACTGACCACTGTTCACTGACCACTGACCACTGTTCACTAACCACTGCCCTTCACCACTTCATTTCAATGTTTACAAAATTGAAGGGGGGAACTGGTCCCACATATTTGAAATGGGCACGCTCCTTGTATTTTTCCGCTATCTCTTCCACCATGTAATCAAACTGCTTTTCCCTGGTTCTGTCGATAAGAAATACGGCATTGAGAAACATATCATAGCCAACAAGATCATTCTTGCGGATATCCACGATCATCCTTTTGAATTGATTTAATATCTTCTCCCCCTCCTGGGCCTTCTTTTTCTCCAACAAGGCCTTTACCGCCTTGCCCAGGGCAATCTTTTCGCTGGTGTCATGATGGCCAGGCTGATCTTCCACCCTCATCCTGGTCTCCTTTATATGGGGGTCCTGGTCGGCAATTTCGGCAAATATCTTTTGCATGTTCGTCCACCGGCCCTTCATGCCCAGTTCCACCTTGTTATCCATGTCTCTTAGCATCCCTTTGAATTCTCCGTACCGCCTCCTCAAGAATGTACGAACCTCCTCGGCGCTGTTTGCAATAGTACAAAACCTCACCGGCAATACCGTATAGTCCTTCATCACCTCTTCGATGACCTTCTCATGGGCAGTAAGGTTCTCAGGGTCAATGACGTATTTGGCCACCGGGGCGCTGCTGATGACCGCACTGATGTCGTTAA
>PFIF01000267.1:5386-9674 GCA_002782605.1 Deltaproteobacteria bacterium CG_4_8_14_3_um_filter_43_13
ATTGCCGGCTATAATGCAATAGATATACTTCCCCTCTTTGGCCATAACGATCTCAGTTCCTCCAAGAATTCCCACGTGTTAATAATTAACCTTCATGACCTTTATCGCGCCTCTCGGCATGGTCTTTATTGAGTGTGAATCGGCAGCGCTTTTCGATCTTGTAATCCCCGCCTCCGACTCCAGCTCCGCAATTCTTTCCTCTATCTCCCTAATTTTGTTCTCAACAATCTCTTTCCTCTTACTTACGCTGCTCAATTCCCTTTGAGCCAAGGCTAAATTGTTTTTTAGAAGATAAAGCTCCGCGTCATTGGACCTCTCCGCTTTGGGGAGAGAGCGATGTTTCATATTCATTAGTGTCTTTATGGAACCAAGCGACCGAATCTCTTTTTTCATGGGATCCCTCCGTGGGCTTACAATGCAGCCGTATCTTTATGAACCAACCCGGGGAAAGTCTTCGTCTTTCTCTTTCCCCCCCCATTTTCCCCCTGACAGACCTGGTCGATCAACTCTAAGATGACCTCCCTTGTCCTTGACTGGCTCTCTACCGTGCCGATCCGGCTGGTTTCGGATGAGAGAATATCCATGCAAATCTGTCTGAAAACCGGATCATCCTTGTCCACCGAGGCATGGCGCACCGCAAGTGTTTTTGCAATCATAATGCAGCCTCTAATGGTTGGGGCAAACTCGTAGGAATCCGAATCTCTCAGGCCTCTTACAATCTTGATGATCCTGGCTGCGTCAGCGTTGGCAAGGCCCGACTTGGACTCGGTAATCCGCACCTCTGTCTCTTCGTCAAAATGGTCAAGATCCAGGGTAATCATCCTGTCCCGCAGGGCGTCCTGGCTTCTGTGAACCCCTGCATATTCCTCCGGATTGCTGGTGAAGATAGAGGTGAAGTCAGGGTGTACGCTCAGGTAGTTCCCATCGTGATGGCTTGCGACCGGCAGATCGAGCATCCTTTCCTGGAGGACGGATAAGAGTATATTATTGGCCTCTGGCCTGGAACGGGTAAACTCATCGTAAATAAGCGTAAACCCGTTTTTGCAGGCGATGGTGAGGCGATTGTCAACCCACCTTTTCTGCATGTCTTCTTCGGTCTTGAGGACAGTGTGAATAAAATTGTCCACCACCTTACGGGACCGATAACCATATTCTCCACCCACCAGATCAGACGTGGAAAACTCTTCATCCCCGTGGATCATGACCACCGGCCGTCCGATCATCGCCGCCACATGCATGGCCAGGGTGGTTTTGCCCGTTCCAGAACCCCCGCGGAAATGGATGGGAAAACCCGCCGCGACATAAGCCATGGCCCTCTCGGTAATGTCCTTGACGAACGGGGTTTCCACGAAGTTTGGCAGGGAGCAAGGCTCCAGAACCGTTATGTTATCTCTTTTCGCCATAAAACCCTCCTTTGCTATAGATTCCCTCTACTTAAAACGAGCCGTCAAGCGGCATAATATGAGGAGTCCTCTTTTCTGACTTCACCATTGTCCTTAAGCTCTCTCATAAGAGGAATCAGGGAACGCCAGTTTTCAATGCCCAGGGTGTCTGCAATCTCCACCATCCTCAGACCGTCGGTATTATCCTCTAAAATGCCAAGGATCTTACTTCTCAATGGTTCCCTTTCGATTATCTCTTCTGCGGCCTCCTCTTCCTCTATGGCCTCTGACACGGTTTTCACCTCGACCCCCGCTTCCACCTTTGCCGGACATGTTAATGCTGCCTCTCTCCCTGCAGAGCGCATGGTTGACAGGATTTCATTCCATACCTCGGCTGCTTCTGAGCTATCCTTCTTGAATTCGCCCATTAGTCCGGCTACGCTGGCGGATAACTCCGCTCTGAAGCTGGCCAGGCTCCCTCTGAGTTCCTCTGTCTTCTCGTTCAGTTCTGCCTGCGTCGTGTCCTTGCGTTCCGCCTCTGCAGCATCCAGATTGGACATGAATCTATCCAGATCAGCTCTAAGTTGATCCGCAGTCTTCTTCAGATCTGCCTGGGTGGTGTCCTTGCGGTCCGCCTCCGAAGCGTCCAGATCCGACTTGAATCTATCCAGATCAGCTCTCAGTTGATCCGCAGTCTTCTTCAGATCTGCCTGGGTGGTGCTCTTACGGTCCGCCTCTGCAGCTCTCATCTCCGCTACCCCTTTTACCCTCTCCTCATAGGCATTGGAGATCTCTTCCGCCAATCTTCTCATATCATCTGCCAGCATCTCATTACCTCCTTATCATTAGTTAATCAGTTAATTATTTAATTCTCTCACTGGTCACTTGTCATTGGTTTTGTCCACTGCCCACTGATCACTGGTCACTGATCACTGTCCACTGGCCCTCGCTACTGCCTGCCATTCGGCTTGAACCCAGTTTCTAACCATCTCTAAGTCTTCCATTATATGGTCTAATTCGGTGTCTCGGATACTATGTTGTTCCCTGATAGATTTAAGCATGAGCTTGAAGTCTTTTATTCTCACATATTCTCCCTTTGACAGCAGCCTCTTGAGGGCGATCCCAAGCTCTTCCTGCTCTATCTGAAAACGTTTGAGCACCTTGATTATGCTGTTCTCGCGTTCCTTTTGCCGTTTCAGGATGTCTTCTCTGATGGCCTCTACATCTTCCAGGCTTGAGCGATTGCCAGAGATGATGATCTTCCTGAGCCGGCCGATCATCTCCGTCTCTTCCTCTTTAAAGTGATCAAAGACCTCGTCTACCCCCTCCTCCTGACTGTGCTGCCGTTCTGTTATATCCCTTGTCATGCGGTCGAAATCCCTTTTTCTGAGGCTTTCAGCCCTGGCAAGGTTATCCTTCAGCCGCTCCATCATCTCGTCAAGCTCCAACTGGTGCTCTGTAAAGAAATGATACGATTGGTCCATCAGGACATTTACCGTTCTTACCCTTGTTTCATAGGAATCCAGGATACTGTTTGCGAGCGTTTTTAGATTCTCTTTAACTTCCATTCCTCTCTCCTTAACAAACCGTGTAACTGCTCAGGCACAAAGTGGCAAAGGCTTGATAGGCACAAAGCAGAGTGTGGTCGTTTCGTTGTTTTTTCCTACTTTGTGCCTTTGGTGCTCTGTGCCTCTGTGCCTACCTGAGTACTCGCAGGGAGTATTATCATTCTTATTAGCGGTTTTCCCCTCATAAAGGGTGGAGATTTCAGATATGCTTGAGATGAGCCTTAGCTCCAATCTTAGCTCCAATCCTTAACGAATGCAAAGGGGTTTAAAGCAACGCCTTTACGTTCCCAAGGATATCCGGAATCTCCCTTCGATCTTGCGCGATTTGAAAAGAATTTACGCAGTCGCGGTGAGACCAACAGCCTCGGCATATTTGAGATAAGTCTCAACACCAGCCACTACGGCTCTTGCCTCCACGGCCAGAAGCTCAATACCTACCAGCGAAACTCTTGCCCAAGCATCTACCACAACACCCTTGTCCAAAATCCTGTCGACAACCTCGGCCAAACTTGAGGATGCCATCGCTTTTTCCATAGCCATATCTATTCACCTCCTTTCTTTGAGTATTGGGGGAATGTCTTCTTAGGCATTCCCCCTGCCCAGAGCCTGCTTGCAGAATTGTGCAAGCTCCCTGATATTAAAAGGCTTTTCTATAAATGTAAAGGCGCCGGCTTCCATGAAACCGTTGCGAATCTCCTCCCTTCCAGAGGCACTGACGGCGATAACCTCAGCCTGGCAGCCATTTTTTCTCAATTGTTCCATGACCGTCAACCCGCTAATGTCCGGAAGAAGGTAGTTGAGTACGACCAATTTTATTTCCGGGAACTCCTCGAGTTTCTTAAGGGCTTCTTTACCCGTTGTAACCGTATCGACGGAAAGCCCCGCCGTTTCCAATACATTGGAGATTGTCCAAAGCATTTCTTCTGAATCTTCGACAATAAGGACTTCAAAATTTTTAATTTCCATTGTATTCCTATCAAGATTTTGATGATGGTTTGTTATTTGTTGTTTAAAGCATTTTATATGCCAAAAAAGGAGCATTCTCTCATCTATTTGAATTTATTGTCATATCTGAACATGGGAGATTAGCGGAAAGGAAAACGGCAGGCGGAATGGTATGGCAGAACTACCCTAACTATGGTACGGATGACCTATCGGGCTGAAGTCGGTGATCAGTGATTAGTGAACAGTGGTCAGTGATCAGTGGTCAGTTTTTGAGTTTGGAGATTAAAGTAGAAACCATTTTCCTCAATTCAAGGACTCTTGCTGTAAGTAACTCATTATCTTTAGAATCTATGTAACCGAGACTGTGGGCAATGATTAATTGAGTGTCTAACT